>DASYXX010000586.1:0-4540 GCA_035934395.1 Streptosporangiaceae bacterium | reverse complement strand
GCGGGCCAGCATCGGCTTGAGCATGTTGCCCGCGTCCATGGCGCCCTCGGCGGCGCCCGCGCCCACGACCGTGTGCAGCTCGTCGATGAACGTTATGACCTGGCCTTCGCTCTGCTTGATCTCGCCGAGCACGGCCTTCAGCCGCTCCTCGAACTCGCCCCGGTACTTGGCGCCGGCCACCATCGCGCCCAGGTCCAGCGCGACAACGCGCTTGCCGCGGAGGGACTCGGGCACGTCACCGGCCACGATCCGCTGGGCGAGGCCCTCGACCACGGCGGTCTTGCCCACGCCCGGCTCGCCGATCAGCACCGGGTTGTTCTTGGTGCGCCGGGACAGGACCTGGATCACCCGCCGGATCTCGGCGTCGCGGCCGATGACCGGGTCGAGCTTGCCCTCGCGGGCGCTGCGGGTCAGGTCGATGCCGTACTTCTCCAGGGCCTGGTAGGTGCCCTCTGGGTCCTGGCTGGTGACCCGCGCGTGCCCGCGGACCTGCTCGAAGGCGGCCAGCAGCTCGTCCGGGCCCGCGCCGGCCTCCCTGAGCACCCTCGCCGCCTGGCCGCCGTCGGCGGCCAGGCCCACGAGGAGGTGCTCGGTGGAGATGTACTCGTCGTTCATCTCCCGGGCGCGCTTCCCCGCCGTGGCGAGCGCCGCGAGCAGCGGCCGCGAGGTCTCCGGGGCGCTCAGCGTGGCCCCGGCCGCCCGGGGCAGCCTGGCCAGCAGGTCGTTGGTCGTCTTCAGCACCGTGGCGGGGTCGGCGCCCACGGCCCGCAGCAGCGGGACCGCGGTTCCCTCATCCCCCTGCCTGATCAGCGCCGCCAGCAGGTGCAGCCCGTCGACGTTCGGGTTCCCGGCCGCGGCGGCCTGCCTGACCGCCTCGGACAGTGCCTCCTGGCTCTTCCGAGTCAGCTTGTCATCGGCCATTATCTTGTTTCTCTATTCATTTCATTATCCCAGCCCACCCGGACCCCGTGCCGCCCGTCCCAGCGCCCTGGCGTCCACGCTGGCCCCGCCAGCGGGCCGGGAAGAGCCCGGCGGCTGGGCGGTCACGGACGTATCAGAACGGCGGACGGGCACCAGCTGGGAATTCCGGTTCCGGCTCCGCAGCAGGCCGGCCAGCCTGGCGGCCACCGCTCGCGTGGACTCGAGCTCCGCGCGGAGCTGAGCGATCTCGGCATTCATCTCGGCGAGCAGCACCCGGTTGCGCTGCTCGGAGGTCTCGAGCTCCAGGATCCGCTTGATCCCGGACAGGTTGACGCCTTCTACCTGCGACAGGCGCTGGACCTCGCGCAGCGCCAGGATGTGGCGCAGCGAGTATCGGCGGCCGCCGCCGGCGGCCCGGCCCGGAGAGACCAGGCCCAGCCGGTCGTAGGCACGCAGCGTCTGCGGGTGCAGCCCGGACAGCTGGGCGGCCACGGAGATGACGTACACGGGCGTGTCATCGGAAAGCTCGAACTGCATTACGTCATCTCCCTTCATTTTCCCCACCCTCCCCAAGCCCTCAACTCACCCAGCCTTCGCCTGGCGCAGCAGCTCATCACGCGGGTCCTCGCCGGCCGTGATCTTGCGGAACGCCTCCAGCGCCTCGCGCGCCTCGCCGTCGACGTTCTTCGGGACCTGGACATCCACCGTGACCAGCAGGTCGCCGACCGTGGAGTCAGATCTCCTGACCCCCTTGCCGCGGACCCGGAACGTTCGGCCGTTGGGGGTGCCCGGCGGGATGCGGACGCTCACCGGCATGCCGCGGTGCGACGGCACCTTGATCTCCGCGCCGAGCGCCGCCTCGGGGAACGTGACCGGCACGGTGACCGTCAGGTTCGAGCCGGACCGGCCGAACACCGGGTGCGGGGTAACGTGCACGCGCACGTACAGGTCGCCGGGCGGCCCGCCGCGCTCGCCGGGCGCGCCCTTGCCCTTGAGCTTGATCCGCTGGCCGTCGCCCACCCCCGCGGGGATGCGCGCCTGGATCGTCCTCGTGCTCATCGCGCGCCCGCTGCCCGAGCACACCGGGCACGGGTCGTCCACCACGAGGCCGCGCCCGCGGCAGGTCTTGCAGGGCTCGGAGAACGCAAAGTTCCCCAGGTTCCTGCTGCCCTGGCCGGTGCCCTCGCAGGTGGGGCACACCCGCGGGACGGTGCCCGCCTTGGCCCCGGTGCCCATGCAGGCCTTGCACGGGCCCTCGCCGGCCAGGTGCAGCGACACCGTGGCGCCGTCGATCGCGTCGCTGAAGTTCAGCGACGTCTCGGTCTCGACGTCAGCGCCGCGCCTCGGCCGCTGCTGTGCGGAGCGGCCGCTGTTGAACACGCCGCCGAGGAAGTCCCCGAGGCGCCCTCCGGGGCCGCCGCCACCGCCCGACGTTCCGGTGCCGAACAGGTCGCCGAGGTCGAACGTGTAGCCGCCGCCCCCGCCGCCAGAGCCCGGCATCCGCACGCCGCCGCCGAACAGCGACCGCGCCTCGTCGTACTCCTTGCGCCGCTTGTCGTCGGACAGCACGTTGTAGGCCTCGGAGATCTCCTTGAAGCGCTCCTCGGCGCCCGAGTCGCCCTTGTTGGCGTCCGGGTGATACTTGCGGGCCAGCTTGCGGTACGACTTCTTGATCTCATCGGAGCTGGCGCCCTTGCCGACACCGAGAACCTTGTAATAGTCCTTCTCGAGGAAGTCCTTCGTGCTCAACTGGCCTCTCCTCGTCCGGTACTAGTCGCTGTTGCCGGCGTGCTCGGAACCGTGCGTGTCGTCTCCGCCGCCATCGTTAGCTTGATCGTCTATGTCGGCCGCGCCGCCGGGCTCGCCTGACTCCGGCTCGCCCGGCTCAGCGACCGCGACCCGGGCCGCGCGCAGGATCCTGTCGCCGACCTTGTAGCCGGGCTGCAGGATCTGGACGCACGTCGTCTCGGTCACGTCCGGCGAGTAGGAGTGCATCAGCGCCTCGTGCAGCTTCGGGTCGAACGGCTCGCCGTCCTCTCCGTAGCTGGTGAGCCCGAGCTTGATGGCCGCCGACTCCAGCGACTCGGCGACCGACTTGAACCCGCCGGATAGCTCTCCGTGCTCCCGGGCCCGGCCGATGTCGTCGAGAACCGGCAGGAGCTCGGTGAGCACGTTGGCCAGTGCCTGCTCCCTGACCGCCAGCCGGTCCCGCTCGACCCGCTTGCGGTAGTTCGCGTACTCGGCCTGGAGCCGCTGCAGGTCCGCGGTGCGCTCGGCCAGCCGGATGGTCAGCTCCGCGTCGGCCTCCCGCCCGGAGCCCCCGGCGGGCGCCGAGGGCTCGCTGGAAGCGCCCGCGGTAGGCCCGTTCCCGGTGCCCTCCGGGGAAACCCCAGGCCCCGACGGCCCGGAGCCCCCGGGCTTGGACACCGCGTGCCTTCCCGGCCCGGTATGGGCCGGCCCGCCGCGCTCGGACGGGCCGGCCTGAACCGGGCCATCCGCGGCTTCGGCGTCCCGTACCTGGCCAGTGACCGGGTCGATGCGCCTGCGGTCACGGATGACCGGTCCCTGGCTCTCCTCTTCGGAAGACCTCATCAGGCGGCGCCACCCTCTGCGCCCGGCTTCTCGTCCTCGACGATCTCCGCCTCGACGACCTCGTCGTCACCGGTCGTGTCGGACTGCCCGTCCGCGCCGGCCTGGGCGCCTGCGCTCTGGGCCTGCGACTGCGCGTAGATGGCCGTGCCCATCTTCTGGCTGACCTGCGCGGCGTTCTCCGTGGCCGTCCTGATCGCGTCGGTGTCGGTGCCCTCCAGGGCCTTCTTCAGCTCGGCGATCGAGGCCTCGACCTCGGACTTGATGTCGGCAGGAACCTTGTCGGCGTTCTCGGCCAGGAACTTCTCGGTGGTGTAGGCCAGCGTCTCGCCGCGGTTGCGGGTCTCGGCCTCCTCGCGGCGCTTGCGGTCCTCCTCGGCATACTTCTCCGCGTCGGCCATCATCCGCTCGATGTCGTCCTTGCCCAGCGCCGAGCCGCCCGTGATCTGCACGGACTGCTGCTTGCCGGTGCCAAGGTCCTTGGCGGAGACGTTCACGATGCCGTTCGCGTCGATGTCGAACGTCACCTCGATCTGCGGGATGCCGCGCGGCGCCGGAGCCAGGCCGGCCAGCTCGAACATGCCGAGCTTCTTGTTGTACGCGGCGATCTCGCGCTCGCCCTGGAACACCTGGATCTGCACGGAAGGCTGGTTGTCCTCGGCCGTGGTGAAGATCTCCGACCGCTTGGTCGGGATCGTGGTGTTCCGCTCGATCAGCTTGGTGAAGATGCCGCCCTTGGTCTCGATGCCCAGCGACAGCGGGGTCACGTCGAGCAGCAGCACGTCCTTGACCTCGCCCTTGAGCACGCCGGCCTGCAGGCAGGCGCCGACCGCGACGACCTCGTCCGGGTTGACGCCCTTGTTCGGCTCCTTGCCGTCGGTCAGCGACTTGACCAGGTCGACCACCGCGGGCATCCGGGTGGACCCGCCGACGAGCACCACGTGGTGGATGTCCTCGAGCTTGATCCCGGCGTCCTTGATGACCTGCTGGAACGGGCCCTTGCAGCGGTCGAGCAGGTCGGAGGTCATCC
>DASYXX010000582.1:0-2401 GCA_035934395.1 Streptosporangiaceae bacterium | reverse complement strand
CTGTTCATCAGCCCGCGCACGGTCCAGTACCACCTGCGCAAGGTCTTCACCAAGCTCGGCATCAGCTCCCGCGGCCAGCTCCACCGCGTCCTGCCCGGCGACCCGGACACCATCCGGCCACGCTGAACCAGCGCACATCCGGCCGTCAGCGCTAAGCCTTGCAGCGGTGCCGGAAGCCGCCGCTGCCTGGCCTGTTCACGAACGCGTGATCGCCAAGCCGCCGCGCCGCGGGGAACGTCTCATACGTGCAGACGCGCGTGAGACGAAGACCAGGCAACCCGACAACCCCGATCACGCACACTCCCACGCAGGCCAGGCACACGAAGACCGCCTGGAACCCGCAACGGGCACGGTTCGTCCAAGGGACATCAGAATCTGCCTGACCGGCCTGCCCATGGCCGCTGTGTGCCTGGCCGGGCTCGCCGTGGCGTGCTCAGGGCAAAATCCCGCCGATGGCACCCTGCCGCAGTCGGTCGACGAGACCTTCAGCCGCCTGATCGACGGGCTCGACCTCATGCTCTCGAGCCCGCGGTCGCCGGCCGGAGAACCTGGCCGGGCCGGGGAGACCGCGTAGCGGACGACAGCCTCGGCTCAGCCGGCATACCAGGGGCTCGCGTCCCTGGCCGTGGCCTTGGCCACGCCCGCCGCTGCCGCGCGCGCCGCGGCGCGAGCTGCGGCGTCAATCGCGGCCCGGGTTACCGCACTGAGCTTGGCCTGCGCCGCGTCCGCGCCGCCGTCCCAGGGAGGTAGCCCTCCGGGATCGGCCGCAGGGTCGCCGACAGCCTCCGGGCTGGCAGTCCGGCGGCCTGCGGCTACCTCGCGCAGCCGGTCGCGCTCGGCGCGCCGGGCTCGTCCGCGGTAGAGCCGACGGTCCAGGTCGATCACGCAGGCGAGGCCCGCATAGGCGGTCTGTTCCAGGTCCACAGCACCAGCGGAGCCGGCGATGAGGTCCAGCCGCTGGCGGGCTTCGGCCAGCCGTGAGGCGTCACTGACGTGCCAGCGCCGGGCCGAGAACCTGCTCTGGGCGCGGACCACCCCGGCAGCCGCGAGCCGCTCCAGGTATCCCCCGTGGATTCGCAGCCGCGGCCGCGCGACCCACTCGTCGGGCCGCGGCGGGCTGGCCCACTCGGCGATCCCGGCCAGCGCGGCGTCCAGCTCGGCGTCGCCGGTCGGCTCCGCGCTCGTGACCACGATCTGGCCGCCGCGGATCTCGATCCGCTCCCGGGCGGCGAGCCGGATCAGCTCCGCCGCCATCAGCGCGTAGCCGATCGTGTACACCCGGCCGACCCTGCCCCGGGAGCACGCGATCGTCAGCAGCAGTAAGTCGTCGGAAAGCCAGTCCACGGCACCGACCTTACGTATCTCGCTGGTCAGCCGGTCAGCTTCGCCCAGAGGAACTCGAGCACGAGCGCCCACTTGAAGGCGCGCTGCTCGTTGTCTGCGGCGGCACCGTGCCCGCCCTCGATGTTCTCGTAGTAGCTGACGTCGTGCCCGGTCTCGCGCAGCCGCGCGACCATCTTGCGGGCATGCCCGGGGTGCACCCGGTCGTCCCTCGTGGAGGTGATGAACAGCACGGGCGGGTACTGCTGGCCGGCCGACACGTTGTGGTACGGGGAGAATGGCCGCAGATAGTCCCACTCGGCCGGCTCGCGCGGGTCGCCGTACTCGGCCATCCAGGACGCCCCGGCCAGCAGCTCGTGGTAACGCCGCATGTCCAGCAGCGGGACCTGGCCGACGATCGCGCCGAACAGCTGCGGGTAGCGGGTCAGCATCACGCCCATCAGCAGGCCGCCGTTGCTGCCGCCCTCGATGCCCAGCCGGTCGCGCGTGGTGACGCCCCGGTCCACCAGGTCCGCGGCCACGGCGGCGAAGTCCTCGTACACGCGGTGCCGGTGCTCCCTGATCGCCGCCTGGTGCCACTGCGGCCCGTACTCGCCGCCGCCGCGGAGGTTCGCGACGACGTAGGTTCCGCCGTGGGCCAGCCAGCCGCGGCCGACGATGCCTGAATAGCTGGGAGTAAGCGAGATCTCGAAGCCGCCGTAACCGGTCAGCAGGGTCGGCCCGGACGCCGGGTCATCGGGCCCGACGACGAAATAGGGCACCTGGGTGCCGTCCGCGGACGTGGCGAAGAACTGACGCGCCGTCAGGCCCGCCGCGTCGAAGAAGGCCGGTGCCTGCTTCAGCGTTTCCGGCTCGCCGCCGATGTCCGCGCGGCGCAGCGTCTCCGGCTGGGTGAACCCGCTGGACAGCAGCATGTACTCGTCGCTGTCGTGCGGATCGGTGGCCACGATGTCGGTGTGCTCGAGCGCGGGCACGCCGGCCAGGGCGGAGCGCCGCCACCCATCGGCGGGGGTCAGCACCGCCAGCTCGCTGCGGACGTCGTGCAGCATGTTCAGGATCA
>DASYXX010000578.1:0-2982 GCA_035934395.1 Streptosporangiaceae bacterium | reverse complement strand
CGCTCCCGGCCCGGGCCGCCGGCGCGGCGCGTGGCGGCTGCGCGCCGCGCGGCCCGAGCGCAAGCAGCGCCCCGGAGATGCCTGGTCGTCGTTCTCCGGCGCCTGGCGTCTGGTCAAGACCGGGCCGGGCGAGGGGACGGGCATGGGGGCGGGCGTGGCCATGCTCGCCGGGGCCGTCTGGCTGGGGGTGATCGCCTACGCGCTGGACCTCGGCGTCGCGACCGGCCCGCTGCCGCTGATCCCGCTGGCAGCGGCGGCCCTGCTGGCGGCCGGGGGCCTGCGCAGGCTGATCCGGCTGTCCGCACTGCCGGACCGGGCCACGTTCGACGGCCAGGTCATCGCCCGCTGGGAGCAGGAGATCGACTCCGAGAGCGGATCGAACAAGAGCGCCGATGGGTACATCTCGGTCGACGACGGCCAGCGCGGGTGGACGTTCTCGGGAGACCCGGCGTATAACCGGGTCGCCCTCGGCGACCTGGTGCGGGTGACGGTGAACCCGCGGTCGAGGACGCTCATCGAGCTGACCGTCACCGGCCGCCCGCGCAGGCCTCCCATCACCCCTGACCGGTTGTAGCGGCAGGCGCTATACCGTCTTGCGATATAGCCGCGCGGAAGAAATCCGGCGGCCGCGGCATTGACCCGGATAATGATCAGCCGGGTCAGCCAGCGGGTCGCCGTCAGCGTCGTGTACGTGGCGGCGATGTTCATGACGATCATGGACGTAACGATTGTCAACGTGGCGCTGCCGACGATCGGCCGGACGTTCCGCGTCCCGTCTACCTCGGTGGCCAGCGTCTCGATCTACTTCTCGGTGAGCCTCGCGGTGTTCATCTCTGCGTCGGGCTGGCTCGGTGACCGGTTCGGCGGCAAGCGGGTGCTGCTCGCCGCGATCACGGTGTTCACCGCCGCGTCGGCGCTGTGCGGCCTGGCCGGCTCCGTGACCGAGCTGGAGATCTTCCGCGTGCTGCAGGGCGTCGGCGGCGGCATGATGGCCCCGGTCGGGCTGGCGATGCTGTTCCGGGTCTTCCCCCCGGCCGAGCGGATCCGCGCGTCGGCCATCCTCACCGTGCCCACCACCCTTGCCCCCGCGCTTGGCCCGATCGTCGGCGGCGTGCTGGTGACGGAGCTGTCGTGGCGGTGGATCTTCTTCGTCAACGTGCCGCTCGGGATGCTCGCCCTCGCGTTCGGCGCGGCGTTCCTCGAGCGCGGGGACGGGCTCCAGCCGGGCCCGTTCGACGCGGTCGGCTTCCTGCTGGCCGGCACGAGCCTGGGGCTGCTCATGTACGGCGTGTCGGAGGGGCCGATCCGGCACTGGAGCTCGGCGGTCGTGCAGGCCACCATCTCCGGCGGAGCGGTCCTGCTCGCCCTGCTGGTGCTCGCCGAGCTGCGCAGGCCGCGGCCGCTGATCGACCTGCGGCTGCTGGGCAACCGGCTGTTCCGGTCCGCCAACGGCGTGATGATCCTGGCCGCCACGTCGTTCCTCGGGACGCTCTACGTCGTCTCGCTGTTCTTCCAGGACGCCCGGGCCATGTCCGCGCTCGCCTCGGGCCTGAGCATCTTCCCCGAGGCACTCGGCGTGATGGCCGGCGCGCAGCTGGCCAGCCGGTGGCTCTATCCCGTGCTCGGGCCGCGCCGGAACATCGCGCTCGGGCTGGTCGCGGTGACCGCGTCGACCGGGCTGATGACCCTGGTCGGCGCGCAGACGAGCCTGTGGTGGATGCGGCTGCTGATGTTCTGCCTGGGCGTCGCGATGGGCCAGGTCTTCGTCCCCGCGCAGGCGGCGGCGTTCGCCACCATCTCGCCCGAGGCCACGGGACGCGCCTCGACGTTGTTCAACGTCGTCCGGCAGCTCGGCGGGGCGGTCGGCGTCGCGGCGCTCACCACGGTCATCGTCACGGTCGGCGCCACGAGGACGGCCGCCGGGCGAGCCGTGCCGAACCTGGCCGCCTACCACGTCGCGTTCGGAGTGGCGGCTGGCGTGGCTGCCGTCGGCGCCGCGGTCGCCCTGACCATCCGTGACGCCGACGCGGCGTCGACCATGGTCCGCCGCGGGCGACGGAGGGCGAGGCCGAGCGGCCGCGCCGCCCCGACCGGCCTCACCCCGGGACAGGAATCCGCTCAAGCCTGAGACCGGGGTCAGCCGTGCGCCGCCAGGCCCTCCCGCTCTCTGGGCACGGGGTCGAACAGCCGATGCGGAACGGAGAGGGCCCTGCTGACCAGGTCCTGCTTCTCGCCGCCGGGGGCCTGCTCGCGCCGGGTCCCGAGGATGAGCTCCCCTGGTCCCGGGGTGGCCCGGCAGGCCTGGCACCGCCCGTCCGCGCCCACCGCTCCCCCGCAGCCCGCATGGGTGAACGGCCGCCGGATCCCCTCGGGCACGTAGTACTCGTTCCCCCACGAGATCAGCGACCAGATCGTCGGCCAGAGCCGCTGCCCCTTCTCGGTCAGCGTGTACTCGTCGCGGCCGCTCGCCGCGGTGGTCCGCGCCAGGATCTCGTGCTCGACCAGCAGGTTGAGCCGCTCGGTCAGCACCGCGCGGGGAATGCCGAGGTGATCACGGAAGTCACTGAAGCGGCAGACGCCGTAGAAGGCGTCCCGGATGATCAGCAGGGTCCATCGCTCGCCGATGACCTCGAGCGACCGGGCCACGGCGCAGTTCTCACCCTCGTAGGTGCGCGGCAGTGCCATACCCCCAAACATATCACTTGCAAGTTCGGTCAATGAACCTCTAGAGTATGACGCGCATTGAAGTTCGTTCACTGAACCTAGAGGAGCGTCGATGCCGCACCAGCCCGCACCGAGCACGAGCAGCGCGGGAGGGCCGCTGCCCGCCGGAACCGGGCCTGCGGGGCTCACCGTGCTGCCGTCCCGTCCGGTCACGCGGGCCCTCCGGGCGGCCCGGCGGACGCTGAGCGAGCCGGAGGCGAGCCGGAAGCAACTGCCGCACCGCGCCGCCTACGCGCTCGCGGCGAGCGGGATCGGCCT
>DASYXX010000571.1:0-1538 GCA_035934395.1 Streptosporangiaceae bacterium | reverse complement strand
CTGTGGACCTTGTGCTGCGCGGCCTGAGCGCGGGGGCGCATGACCATCAGGTCGATGTTGACGTGAGAGGGCCTGGTCACCGTCCAGGCGATGGCGTCGGCGATGTCCTCGTCGGTCAGCGGCTCCGCGACTCCCGCGTAGACGGCCGCGGCCTTCGCCGCGTCGCCCCGGTAGCGGTTGAGGGCGAACTCGTCGGTCTTCACCATGCCCGGCGCGATCTCGATGACGCGTACTGGCTGGCCGCACAGCTCGAGGCGCAGGGTCGCGGCCAGGGCGTGCTCCCCGTGCTTGGCGGCGACGTACCCGCCGCCGCCCTCGTAGGCCACGAATCCAGCGGTGGAGGAGAGCACCACGATCGTGCCGTCGCCGCTCGCGATCAGCTTGGGCAGCAGGGCCTGGGTCACGTGCAGCGTGCCGATGACGTTGACCTGGTACATCGTCAGCCAGTCCGCTGGGTCCGCGTCCGCGACGGTGTCGGCGCCCAGCGCGCCGCCGGCGTTGGCGACGAGGACATCGCACCGGTCCAGCGACTTGGCCAGCGCGTCGACGGCAGCGCGGTCGGTGACGTCGAGGCGGTGCGCCCCTGCGTGGCCGCCGGAGTCCCTGATCCGCCCGGCGAGCGCCGCGACGCGGTCCTCCCTGCGCGCGGCGAGCACGACGTGGTAGCCGGCCTCGGCGAGCTTCACCGCCGTCGCCGCCCCGATCCCGCTGCTTGCCCCGGTGACCACGGCTGTTCGCTGCATGGCCCAGATTGTGCCAGCCGCGGCGGTGCTCTCAGATGGCCGGGCGGCCGGTGACCATGCGGGCGGCGAGGCTCACGTTGACGGTCTTCTGGATCAGCGTGCTGATGAACGCCTCGAGTTCGCGCCGCTGCGCGAGCGACTTCGGGGCGCGCAGGTTCGTGAACTCCGCCCAGACCAGCACGAGATAGTGGCCCTTCACCTCGGCGGCCTCGACCCCTGTCCCCTTGGTCAGCCTCTTCGTCGGGCCCCTGGCGGCCGGCAGTTGCGCGATGAAGTCGGCCGTGCCCGCGGCCTTCCCTGCCTTCTTCGCGGCGGCGAACGTGCTGAGGTTCAGCACGCCGATCGTGCCCATCAGCTTGTTGGAGGACAGATAGCTGGCCCGCATGGCCTGGGTGCAGCCCGCATGGCTCACGGCCGACGGCAGCGCGCTGCCGATCAGGGCACCGGCGCAGTGCGTCCGGGCTTTCTGCACGGTCCGGGTGTAGGTGATGCCCGCGTCGGAGAACTGGGCCGGGAACAGCTCGGCGAGGGTGAGCGGCACCGGGTCGGACGTCCGGGACGTGATGTGGTCCGAGATGCCCGGCGACGGCGAGGTGCTCGGTGTCGGGTCCGACCTGGGGGTGGGCTGATGCTGCGCGGCGGGCGCTCCATGGTGGCGGCCTGAGAACCAGAGGTAGCCGGCCGAGCCGGCGATGACCGCGACGGCCAGGCCGACGGCGAGCAGAACGCGCCCGGGTCCCCTGCGCCCCCGCGGCCGCGCGCGCCCGCGGGAGCCGTGCCCGCGCGTGCCCGGCC
>DASYXX010000527.1:0-2921 GCA_035934395.1 Streptosporangiaceae bacterium | reverse complement strand
GCCGGAGACCTTGCTCAGCAGGCCCTGCAGCGCCGACACCGCGGCGACATCGGCCGGCGTCAGCGTGGCCCCTGACCGGGCGGCCACCACCGGGATCCCGAACAGGTTGGTGGTGCCGAGCGGGGCGGCGAGCTTCGCGGCATGCTCGCTTGGCGCGCTCGCCGGCAGGAACGTGGAGTTGTTGTTGTTGGTGACGCTGGCGAGGGACGGCAGCTGGGTGACGGCCGCGATCGCCGCCACGATCCAGGCCAGGACCACGAGCCAGCGGAACCGGACTGCGAAGCGCCCGATGGCGCCGAAGATGGCGTCAATTCGCATGGGCACAGAGCCTACGTGAGCCACGTGAATGGATGATGACCGACCGCCGGGGCCTCGGCCGCCTGTGCTCGCCGCTCATGTCTTGCTCCGGTAGACCCGCACCGCCAGCGGCGCGAACACGACCAGGATGCCGAGCGCCCAGAGCATCGACCTGACGGTAGGCCCGGCTACCCCGCCGCCGACCATCAGGCCGCGGGACGCCTCGGCCAGCAGCGTCATCGGGTTTGCCCTGGCGAAGGCCTGCAGCCACCCGGGCATCGTGCCGATCGGGACGAGCAGCCCGCTGGCGAAGATGATCGGGAACATCGCGGTGAACCCGAACACCTGCACCCCCTGCGGCGTTTTCACCAGCAGCCCGATCAGCGCCGACACCCAGCACATGGCCATCGCGAAGACCAGGATCAGGGCGCAGCCCGCCACGGCGGCGAGCGGGTTGGTCAGCACCCGGAAGCCGAGCACCATGCCGAACCCGAGGGTCACGATCACGGAGATGACGTACCGGGTGACGTCGCCCATGATGGCCCCCGCCAGCGGCGCCCAGCGCGCGATCGGCAGGCTGCGGAACCTGTCGAAGACGCCCGCCGTGATGTCCTGGTTCAGCATCAGCCCGGTGCCGAGGGTCGCGAACAAGACGGTCTGCACCAGCATTCCGGGCAGCACGTACTGCAGGTAGGCGTGGGTGCTCCCGTGCGCGATCGCGCCGCCGAACACGTACACGAACAGCAGCAGGAACATGATCGGCTGCAGGCTCAGGCCGAGCAGGTCCTCGGCGTTCGTCTTGATTTTCAGCACGCTCCGCCAGGTGAGCGTCAGCGCGTGCCGCGTTCCGGCGAGCGGGCTGACGCGACGGCTCGGCACGAACTCGGCCGCTGGCGGCTGGCTGCGGGCGGGGAGGGCGGGAAGTGAGGTGGTCATACCCGGGAATCCTTCGTCTCGCGGTCCGCTGTGGCAGGCGCCGGGCCGGCGTGCGGGTCGTCCGCCGCGCCCCCTTCCGCCCGGTGCCCGGTGAGGGTCAGGAACACCTCGTCCAGGCTGCTGCGACGGAGCGCGAACTCGGCGAGCGCGATGTCGGCTTCCTCGAGCTGGCGCATGGCGGCGCGCAGCACGGTGGCGTCGGCCACCGGCACGGTGACCCGCCCCGCGGCGGCGTCGGTGACCGGAGTGGTCCCGGCGAGCCCCGCCAGCAGCGCGGTCACCTGGGGCAGCCACGCGGGGTCGGCCGGGGATACCTCGAGCACCTGGCCGCCGACCTTGGACTTGAGCTCGTCCGGAGTCCCGGTGGCGATCACCTTGCCGTGGTCGATGACCACGATGTCGTGGGCGAGCTGGTCGGCCTCCTCCAGGTACTGCGTCGTCAGCAGCACCGTGACCCCGTCGGCGACCAGGCCGCGGATCATGCCCCACACGTCGCTGCGGCTGCTCGGGTCGAGGCCGGTCGTGGGCTCGTCAAGGAACAGCACCCGCGGCCGGCCGACCAGGCTGGCGGCCAGGTCGATGCGACGCCGCATGCCGCCGGAGTACGTCTTGACCGGGCGGCCTGCCGCGTCGGACAGCTCGAACCGGTCCAGCAGCTCACGCGCTCGCGCCCGCGCGGTCGCCCGCGGCAGGCCGAGCAGCCGGCCGATCATGATCAGGTTGTTGACGCCGGTCAGCCCGTCGTCCACCGACGCGTACTGGCCGGTCAGCCCGATGAGCTGGCGGACCTGGTGCGCCTGGCGGACGACGTCGTAGCCGCCGACGCTGGCCCGCCCGCCGTCGGGCGGCAGCAGGGTAGCCAGGATCCGCACGGCGGAGGTCTTGCCGGCCCCGTTCGGCCCGAGCAGCCCGAGCACGGTCCCGGCCCGCGCGCCCAGGTCCACCCCGGCCAGGGCGGTCGTCTTGCCGAAGCGCTTGGCCAGGCCCTCGGTCTCGATCGCGTAGGTCAATCGCCATCCCTCGTCAGCATTGGAAATCGCGGAGCTTGCAGCTGCACTCAGCAGCGTCCACTGTGCGGCATGGCTCTGACATAACGCGCACAAACCGCTGACGGGATCAGGCAGGCCGCTGACGAGACCGGCGCGGATCAGTCGGGCTGACGTGAGTTCCCGAACATGATCTCGTCCCAGGACGGGACCGACGCGCGCCGCGACCGGCCGCCCGCTGCCTTGCGGACCGGGCGCTCGCGGACCTGGCCCCGGTCCCCGTCGGCCGCCGCCGGGTCTTGCTCGGCCGGACGGCGCTCGCCATCCTGCTCCCGGCCCTCCAGCCCGGCCGGGGCGTGGGGCGCCGGCGGCGCGGGTGCGGCCGCGGTGATGGGGGCTGGGGAGGCCTGCGGGGGGATCGCGGGCGGACGCGGCTCGGGATGATGCGACGCCAGCCCCCCGAGCCGCGGGGCTATGGGCGTAACCGTAGCGGTGGCGGGTCCGCGGACGGTGAAGCGGACGGCAGCCAGGTCGTCCTCGGGCAGGCAGAGCCGCGCCGCCTGGTCATCGTCGGGGGTGATATGCCTGCGCCGCGGATCGAAGATCCACTCGGCGGCCTGCGGCCGGCCGCCCGCCGAGTACGCGAGGACCACCTGCCAGTTCCCGTCGGCCCGCTTCCTCGAGTCCCAGCGGGCGTCATCG
>DASYXX010000517.1:0-9240 GCA_035934395.1 Streptosporangiaceae bacterium | reverse complement strand
GCCGCCCACAGTGACAGCGCCTTGAAGAAGGCCGGGGTCTCCCGCGCGGAGTTGTCCGCGACGTAACGGATCGCGAAGTCGTTGGTCAGCAGCGCGACCAGCATCGTGACGTTCGCCGCGACCAGGGTCGCGAACAGGCCGAACGCGCACCGTCTCGCGTTCTCGACGAGCGCGGGGCGGCCGGTCTTCGCGCCCACGGCAGCGGCGAGCACGCCGTAGCCGGCCACCGCCAGCCCGAACAGCAGGAGGTAGGTGCCGAGCTGGCTCATCGTCAGCCCCCGGGCGCCAGGTCGGCCCGGTGCGGCGGAGGCTGGCCAGGCTTGGGCGGGAAGTAGTCACCGTTGTGCCGCACGAGCACCGCGTCGGCGTGGAAGCGCCCGTCGGTGCCCAGGGCGCCCTCGAGGACGACGCCCTGCCCCGCCCTGAACAGTTCCGGCACCGGGCCCGTGTCCCAGACCTGCATCGAGTCGGTGCGGTCCGTCACGGTGAACACGAGCACAGACCCGGAGCGGCGGACGCTGCCCGGCACGACGTAGCCGCCGAGCCGGATTCGCTGCCCGACCTGCGCCTTGTGATGCCCCACGACATCGGTCGGGGTGAGGTAGTAGACGAAGTTGCCGGTCAGCCCTCGTATCGCGACCCAGGCGACCGCCAGCACGACCACCGCGAGGCACGCGGCCACACGTAGCTGGGGCCCGTGCCACCCGCGGCGGCGGGCCGCATCGGCCGAAGCGCCGGATAGCTCCAGGAGATCCTGGCTCACGGCCCGCGCCGCTCGCCGCGCGCCCGCCCGGTGACCGCGGACACGTAGCGCCGGGCCCGGCGCATCCGGGCAGCGAGATGCCACCGGTACCCGGCCAGCGTCACCAGCGTGAGCGAGTAACCCGCTGCCACGTATCCCACGTCATGCATGGCCGTCGCCCGCGACGGAGGTGGGGACGTCGGCCGGCTGCGGGCGGCGCGCCCGCGGCGCCGACGGCGACGCGACGGGGCCGGCGCTGCGATCCTCCAGCCGCCCGACCCGCAGGCGCAGGGCCATCAAGTAGCCGTAGGCCAGCGAGAAGGTCACGAACGCGAGGAGCAGGGTCGCCAGCATGCTGCCGGCGATCGTAGGCGGCCCCAGCCGCAGCACGGTCGCCTGCTGGTGCAGCGACCGCCACCACACGACGGACTCGTGCACAATCGGCACGTCGATGAATCCGATCACGCCGACGACCGCCGACCACTTGGCCCGCCGGGCCGGGCTATCTGCCACCTTGCGCAGCGACAGATAGCCCACATAGATCAGCAGCAGCACGGCGGTCGTGGTGAGCCGCGGATCCCACGTCCACCAGGTGCCCCACACCGGGCGGCCCCACAGCGAGCCGAGCACGATGGTCAGCGCGCAGAACTGGACACCGATCTCCGCCGACGCCGCGGCCACCCGGTCCCACCCGATTCGCCCGGTCTTCAGGTAGGCGACGCTGGCGATGAATACCACGCCAAAAGCCAGGAACGTCACCCACGCGACCGGGACATGCACATACATCAGGCGCTGGACGTTGCCCTGGGTGGCATCCGGCGGGATCACGAACAGCCCGATGACCACGGTTGCCGCCAGCCCGGCGAGCGTCGCGACGCCCATCACCCGCTGTGCCCGGGAACCACCCAGCACGGTGAGCGCGCGGTACAGGTGCCTCATCGGACCTCTCCGATCTCGGTGTGGGGCTATATCGAGAGCAGGTACTGCACGAGGTCGTTCTCCTGGGCGCGTGTCAGGTGCAGATGGAACACCCTGTTGTAGTGCTGGACCACGGCCAGCAGGGTCGAGAACCGGCCGTCGTGGTAGAAGCCGCCCTTCTGATGGGTCCACAGCCCGGCCAGCGGAGTGGTGCGGAGCATGTGCGTCGGCGAGCGGTCCGCCTCGAAGCTGTCGATGCCGACCGCGCTTGGCGGAACCAGATTCCAGCCAGGCTCGGTGAAGATCGGCGGCACGTGGCACGTAGAGCACTCAGCCGGGCCGTCGAACAGCGCCTTGCCGCGCGCCGCGGCCACCGGATCGAACGATCCCGGCGGCGGCGCGGGCGCCCTGAGCGACAGCTCGTACGCCTGCAACCCCGGCAGCTTGGGCGTGACCAGATCAGGGTTGGCCACGACGTGCCCGAAACCGTTCGCCGCGGCGACGGGGAACTGCGCGGCATTATCGAGCCGCGGGTCGAAGAACGTGCCCTGGCCGTGCATCTCCAGGACGGCGACGAACGCGTTCCAGTACGGGATCGAGCCCCAGCCGGTGTAGGTGTGCAGGTTGACGCCGGCCAGGCCGAACGCGGGCGGAATCAGCGCCGCGGCCGTCTGCCCGTTTGGCTGGAATCCCTTACCGTCCAGGAGGAGCTCAGCGTCGAACTTTCCCGGTCCCCACGCGCCCAGGACCTTGAGCACCGTCGCCACGTTGGTATGCAGCACCGACGCGATGGGCTGCAGGTTCGGCGCGAACGCGATGATGGCGCCGACGTTCAGGTCGCGGTTGGCCCAGCCGTCCAGGCGCTCGCCGATGCCCGGGGCCAGGGAGTTGTCCACGGTCGAGTGGCACAGCGCGCACTCAATGCCGACCGAGCTCAGCTTGCCGCTGCTGTCGAAGAATCCCTTGACGCCGACCACCGCGTTGAGCTTGAGCAGGGCCAGCGTCGTCGCCGGGTCGTTCAGGTTGACCGTCCCGTTGCGGATCCCCTGCTGCACCGACAGCGGCAGCGCGTCCACGTCGACCTTCAGTCCCAGCGCCAGCGCGGTCTTCGGGCTGAGACCAGGGCCTATGCCGCCGTTCTTCGCTCCAGCGATCGTCTGGTTGAGCTGCAGGGCACCGCCCCAGAACGCCTGGTCGCCGAACGTGTCGAAGCGGAAAGTCTGCTTGCCCTGCCTGACGAGCCTGGCGCCGGCGTTATTCGTCTGGTTCTGGCTGGCCGCGACGCCGTCGGTCCGGCCGCCTGCCTGCGGCGCGCTCGCCAGGGCGGTCAGCGGCATCGCCACGAGCGCTCCGGCGATGCTGAACGCGAGGGGCATCGCCCACCTGCCGCGTCTATGTCCCGTCAACCTGGATCGCCACCCGGGCGTGTCGGTGCCGGAACCAGACGAAGGTGCCATGTCCTCACCTTCTATCACATAGAAATATGTCTTTAGAAGGATGCTCCGCCAGCGGCGGAGATGTCAATGCCCGCGGGCGGGTCAGCCTCAGTCCTCGAGGAGATGGCCGAACACGATGTAGCCGGCCGCGAGGTAGGCGGCGTCGAACGCCACGAGCAGGCTCAGCCACCCGCTGATCCCGGCGGTGGCGCCGTGCGTGAGGTCCGCCGTCGCGCGGGTCGCCGCGATGATCACCGGGCTGACGAGCGGGAGAACGAGGACCGGCAGCGCTGCCTGACGGGTACGGCTGCGAACAGCGAGCAGGCCGAGAAGGCTGCCCAGCGCGCTGAGCCCGGCGATACCCAGCACGGCGGTGAGCAGGAGCAGCGCGGGCGCAGGACCGACGGGCAGGCCGAACAGCACGATCACGATGCCGGTCGTCACCACCATGAGCACGATCAGTTGCACGAACGCCGCAGCCGCCTTGCCCAGGTACACCGCACCCTTGTCCACCGGCGAGAGCAGCAGGCCCTCCAGCGCTCCGTTTGCCGCCTCGTTCTGATAGGAGCGGTGGCACAGCTCCACCGACGCGAACAGCGCGGCGAGCCACAGCAGCCCCGGTGCCGTCTGTGCGAGTAGCAGCCGATCCGGTCCCAGGGCGAAGCCGAACGCGAGCAGCATCGTCACGGCAAACGGAAGGACCGTGCTCACAGCGGATCGGCTGCGCATCTCGGTCCGCAGATCCTTAACGGCGATGGCCTGGGCGGCCCGCAGGCTCATGCCGGCGCGGCGCTCGTGGGAGTTATCACGCGACCGCCGTCCATCATCACCGCACGGTCGATGAGGTGCGCGGGCGGCGCCTCATGGCTGGCGACGACTACGGTCTGCCCGTTGGCATGCGCAGTGATCAGCAGCTCGTCGACCACGATGCGGGCATCAACGTCCAATGCGGCGTACGGCTCGTCGAGCAACAGGAGGGCGGGAGCGCGCATGAGGCACCGGGCAAGGGCCAGACGCTGGCGCATGCCCTGGGAAAAGTTGCCTGCCCGCACGGCGGCCACCTCCTCTAGCCCGACTCGTTCGAGCGCAGACTCGGCACGGCGCGGGTCGATGTCATACAGGCTGCATGCGAAGCGCAGGTTCTCGACGGCGGTGAGGTCCCCGTACAGGCGTGTCTCGTGGCTCAGCAGATCGCTCCGCGCTCGGATGGCGCTCCGCTCGGTCTGCAGATCGAAGCCGAGAACCGTCCCGCCGCCGAAAGTGGGCGAGATGGCCGTGGCGATCAATCGCAGCAGCGTTGTCTTTCCTGAGCCGTTCCAGCCACGCAGCCAGACCCTCTCGCTCTGGGCTATCTCGAGGCTGACATAGCTGACCGCCGCCAGGCCGTCGAACAGCCTCGTCACCCTTGACAAACGCACGGCGGCGCTATGGGTCGCCGTCACTTGCGCGTCCCGGACGCGAGATGTCCGATCACAGCGGCGACCTGGATTCTATCGTGCATGATAATGGCCGATAGAGGCCGTATGCCGTCGGCTCCGCCGGGTCAAGCCCTTCACCGCCCGTCGGGCCTTCGAACCCGCGGCGCTCGGGATTTCTCGACCTGGGCCTGTTCCCGCCACTGGCTGCGCTGCCTGCCCCGATCAGCGCTCCCGTCAGCCGTGCAGCACTCAGACTGCGTCGTGCCCGGCCGGACGGCGCGTAGCTCGAGCCGGCAGCCCGCCGCCAGGGGGTGGCGCGCGACCAGGCGGGTCACCTCGAAGGCCCCGCCGAGCGCCTCGAGCACGCCCTCAGCGACCGCCCGGTGCAGGCCACAGACGAGGGCGGGGTTGACCAGGGCCGCCTCGGCGAAGGGACAGCAGCCGAGCCGGAACTCGATTCCCGGCCTGCCCGTGACCAGCTCTGGCATGAACCCCCGGCTCTTCAAGAACCCCTCGAGGGATGCGAGGACATCGTCCGGCGCTCCGGGGTGGCTGCCTCGCGCGGCCTCGGCGATGAGCCGGCCCGCCGCCCGGCCTACCTCGCCAGGATCACGACCGCCGACGAGCACCCCGAGGAGCAGCTCGGACAGATCCCGGTAGGTGTCCTGCACCCGCGGGCTATCGGCGGCCGTCATCGCGGCCCGGTACCTCGCCATGTCTCGCCTCGGTCCCGTGCGTTCACCAAGTTCTCCCAGGTCCGGGCGCTTGCCGGACTGCGCAACCGGGAACGGCCCGCAGCAGCCGCGCCGAGTTCTCTAAACAGAGAATTATCTTTCTTAGAGCAAGAGTACCGCGGCGCCCTCGAGCGCGCCATGCCTGTGTGCCGGGCCTGCGGGCCCGGGCCCGTCGCGCGGTCAGCACGAGCCCGATGCCGTCATCGCGGCGCTTCGTGCGACGCTGGCCTGGTGAGGCAGCGGATATTGTAGCTATGTGATCCAACGTGGCCCAGGTCAGCCGCCCGAGTTCAGCGACGTAGCGGCCGTCGGCGCGCTGACGGATCCCGTGCGCCTGGCGTTGTATGAGTACGTCGCGGGCCAGGCTGATGCGGTAAGCCGGGATCAGGCAGCGGAAGCGATCGGGGTGGATAGGCATATAGCGGCGTTCCACCTCGATAGACTCGCTAGCGAGGGCCTACTTGACGTCGCGTTCCGCCGGTTGTCTGGTAAGCAAGGCCCGGGCGCCGGCCGGCCGGCCAAGCTCTACAGCCGATCCGCCCGCCAGATCGAGATCAGCCTGCCGCCACGGCACTACGAGGTCGCGGCGCGGCTCCTCGCGGAGGCGCTCACCACCGAGAATCCTGCCAGCGCGCTCGGCGGGATCGCCCGGGCGCACGGGCAGTTCCTCGGCGCACGGGCGTGGCAACCGCAGGCCCGTAAGCAGTCGGCTCGGCGCCAGCTTGAGCGAGCGGCGACCGTACTGGCGGAATACGGTTACGAGCCTGCCGTCACCAGCCGCCAGGCGACGCTTCGTAATTGCCCGTTCGACGCGCTGGCCAGGGACTACCGCCCGGTCGTGTGCGCCATGAACCGGGCCCTGATCGACGGACTGATATCGGGACTGGGGATCGACGACATAACCACCGAGGAGCAGCAGCGGCGGCCGGGCCATTGCTGCGTCATGCTCACCCGGCGGGCCGACGTCGCCTCCTGAGCACGGCGGGCGCGATGCCGTCGCCGCTCGCGCCCGGCGGGGCCATGGGCCGCGTGCGCGGCGGACCTAGCCTGGTCGGGCCGCCCCGCCTCCCGCGTTAAGGCTCATTGGTCTCTCCCAGAAGGCATGACGTGACAATGTCCGGCGCTGCGCCCAGGGCGGCCGCCAGCCGGACCGTTACAGCTGCGACGGCGGCGCGGAGCTCGGGTCCGCCCTCAACATGGAACGGGATGGGAATCGCGGCCAGCCACTCTCCGGCGTACATCGCTGGATTGCTGGTGGTGCCGGTCAGCACGCAACGGGCGCCGTCGTCGCTGCGGCAGAGGCGGCCCATCGGCGGCCTGACATACCGGGCGACCTGATCGCAGGGAGCATCGAATACGACCTTGGTCTCGAACTCCCATCCAGCCCCCAGGTGCTGCTCCAGCAGGTCTACGTAGTCCAGGTCGGCAGGTGCGCGGAACTGCTCGCCGCCCCCGGCGACCGACTCAATCCGGTCGATCCGGTAGGCGCGGACCGCGCGGGCGCGATGCGAGTGGCACAGCAGATACCAGCGGCCATGCCGCACGACGATGGCCCACGGGTCAACGTCTTCCGCCCACTGCTTGCCTGACTGGCTGCGGTAGCCGATGCTCACCCGGCGCTGGGCCGCAATGGCGTCAACGAGAGCGCTGGTCGTCTCGGTGCCAGGGCGCGCGGCCCCGCGGTCGGGCGCGGCGGAGGCGTGCCGGCGCATGGTGGCGGCCGGCCGGCCGACATTCTCCGGCAGCGCCCGGATGATCTTGCCCAGGGCGGCACCGACCGGGTCGTCGGCGTCCGCGGCCGCGTGGCTGCCGTCGAGCACGGCCATGACCAGGCCAAGCGCCTCGGTGGCGGTGAACACCAGCGGCGGCAGCCGGATGCCCCGGCCGACCCGGTAGCCGCCGTAGGGCCCCCGGGTCGACTCCACGGGTATGCCGGCCTCGCGCAGGATCGCGACGTAGCGGCGCGCGGCCCGCTCGGTCACGTCCAGCTGCGCCGCGAGCTGGTCGCCGGTGATGCCGGGCCGGGCCTGCAGCAGCTCGAGGGCCCGAAGCGCCCGCCCGGTGGGGCTCAGGCCGGCTTTCACAGCAGCAGACTAATCAGGAGCCCGATCGTCCGGAACCGCGCCTACCCTCAGAACAAGAAACTTCGCCGACCATGCCGGGCGCCACCTGGCCGCGATCGGGAAGGGCTACCGCGATGGACATCGTGCTGATCGCCGGCTTGTGGCTCGACGGGTCTGTCTGGGAGAACGTTGCCGCCGAGATCGAGGCCCGCGGCCATCGCGCCGTGCCGGTCACCCTGCCGGGCCAGGGTGACGGCAACACGTCGGCGACGCTCGCGGATCAGACGGCGGCGGTGCTCGCGGCCGTCGATGCGGCTGCCGGGAGGCCCATGGTGGTGGGGCATTCCGCCGCCTCGAGCCTGGCGTGGCTCGCCGCCGACGCGCGCCCCGACGAGATCAGCAAAGTCGCCATGATCGGCGGCTTCCCCTCCTCGGACGGCAAGCTCTACTTCGACTTCCTCCCCGTCCAGGACGGAGCGCTGGCCTTCCCGGGCTGGGGCGAGTACGAGGGGCCGGACTCCGCCGATCTTGACGACGCCGCGAAGCAGGCCATCGCGTCGGCGGCGATCCCGGTCCCCGAGGGGGTCATTCGCGGAGTGGTCAGGCTGGCCGACGAGCGCCGTTATGACGTTCCTGTGGTGCTGGTCTGCCCCGAGTTCACCCCGGCCCAGGCCAGGGAGTGGATCGATCACGGCGAGGTGCCCGAGCTGGCAAAGAGCAAGGACGTCTCGTTCGTCAACATCGATTCCGGTCACTGGCCCATGATCAGCGCTCCGGCCGATCTCGCGCGCCTCCTGGCGCAGGCGGCCGAGGAGTCCTGACGGACAGGGCAGCGCTCACCGTGGGAGGACGGCCCATGCGGTATACGGCCCGGCCACTCGACGCGTCCACGTGGGCCGCGTTCGCCGAGCTCGTCGAGCGCAACAACGGGATCTTCGGCGGCTGCTGGTGCATGGGCTACCACGCCGAGGATTCCCGGGACGCGGCGCACAATCGTGCGGCAAAGAAGCGCCGGGTCCAGGAAGGCCGCGCGCACGCCTCGCTCGTCATCGACGAAGACGGCTCCGCGCAGGGCTGGTGCCAGTACGGCAGCCCGGCAGAACTTCCGGGCATCAAGCACAGGCGCGAGTACGACAAGGACCCGCCGCCACCTCCAGACTGGCGGATCACCTGCTTCTTCGTGGACAAGAAGCACCGCAGCCAGGGCATCGCGCGCGCGGCGCTCGAGGGCGCGCTCGACCAGATCGCCCGTCTCGGCGGCGGGCGTGTCGAGGCGATCTCTGAGGTGACCGCGGGCCGCGAGGCCCAGGGCCGCTTCCTCTTCAGCGCGACGGTCGAGCTCTTCGAGCGGAACGGCTTCAGCCGCGTCCGCCAGGTCGGCAAGCACGCCTGGATCGTGAGCAAGGTGATCCAGCCGGCCTGAGCAACGGGAGCCAGGGGCCCTGGCATTCTAGGGCGATGGACAAGGCGCTGGTGCCCGTGCGCGACCTCACGGACTCTGATCAGAACCAGGCGGTGCTCGACGCGGCCTCCGCGCTGGCCGAGGGTCGCGCGGCGGCGGGGCATGTCGCGGACAGCCACGGTCCGGCGGTGGCGGCCGAGGCGATTGCCGCCGCGCGCTCGCGGCGGCGGCTGGGCGAGCTCACCGGGCCGATCCACCTGACCGTTGTGTGGGCCATGTACGGCGAGACGGGCCGCATGGTTCCCCGCGGCGTGCACCCGCACGGCGAGGACTTCGTACGGACCAAGGTCCGCCAGCTCGACTGGCTCACCGGAGGCCTGCCCGGCGTCACGTGGAGCATCATCGCCTGCGACGACGGATGCCCGGACCGGCCCCCGAGTGCCGATGTCATGACGGACATCGCGAGGGCCGAGGGCTACCCGGTGGCAGGTCATCGCAGCGTGACGGTGCTCAGGCTGGCTGAGGTG
>DASYXX010000514.1:0-8207 GCA_035934395.1 Streptosporangiaceae bacterium | reverse complement strand
CGGTTCGTGGCCACCGCGGCGAGCATCCGGCGGTCGTGGGTGACCAGCAGCAGCGTGCCCGGGTAGGACGCGAGCGCGGACTCGAGCTGCTCGATCGCGGGCAGGTCGAGGTGGTTGGTCGGCTCGTCGAGCACGAGCAGGTTCACCCCGCGCGCCTGCAGCAGCGCGAGCGCGGCCCGGGTGCGCTCGCCGGGCGAGAGCGTCGCGGCCGGCCGCAGCACGTGCGCGGCGCGCAGGCCGAACTTCGCGAGCAGGGTCCGGACGTCCGCCGTCGCCATGCCGCCCGCCGCGGCCCCGAACGCGCTCAGCAGCGGCTCCGCGCCGAGGAACGCGCCGCGGGCCTGGTCGACCTCGCCGACCACGACGCCGGGGCCCAGCGCCGCGTGCCCCGCGTCGAGCGGTGTCCGGCCGAGCAGCGCGCCGAGGAGCGTGGTCTTGCCGGCCCCGTTCGCGCCGGTGATAGAGACCCGGTCGGCCCAGTTGATCTGCAGGTCGACCGGTCCGAGCGTGAACCGGCCGCGCCGCACGACCGCGCCGCGCAGCGCGGCGACGATCGCTCCCGCCCGCGGCGCGGCCGCGATCTCCATGCGCAGCTCCCACTCCCTGCGCGGCTCGGAGACCACGTCGAGCCGCTCGATCAGGCGCTCGGTCTGGCGGGCCTTCGCCGCCTGCTTCTCGGACGTCTCGACGCGGAACCCGCGCCCGATCTTGTCGTGGTCCGGCTGCTTACGCCGGGCGTTGCGGACCCCCTTCTCCATCCACGCGCGCTGCGACCGGGCCCGCTCCTCGAGGCCCGCGCGGGTCTCGGCGTACCTGTCGTACTCCTCGCGCGCGTGCCTGCGGGCCACCTCACGCTCCTCCAGGTACGCCGCGTAGCCGCCGCCATAGGTCCGGATCTGCTGCTGGGCCAGGTCCAGCTCGACCACGCGGGTGACGGTCCGGCTGAGGAACTCGCGGTCGTGGCTGACGACCACGGTGCCGCCGCGCAGGCCCCGGACGAACGCCTCCAGCCGGGCCAGGCCATCCAGGTCGAGGTCGTTGGTCGGCTCGTCGAGCAGGAAGACGTCGTAGCGGCTGAGCAGCAGCGAGGCCAGCCCGGCCCGCGCGGCCTGGCCTCCGGACAGCTCGGTCATCGCGTGGTCGAGGTCCACGGTCAGGCCGAGCTCGGCGGCGACGGCTTCGGCGCGCCCGTCGAGGTCGGCCCCGCCGAGCGCGAGCCACCGGTCCAGCGCGTGCGAGTAGTCGTCATCGGCGCCCTGCGCCGCGGAAGCCAGCGCCTGCGCGGCCGCCTGCATCGTGTCGTTCGCGGCCGTAACGCCGGTGCGCCGGCCGAGGAACTGCCGCACCGACTCCAGCGGGCGGCGATCCGGCTCCTGCGCCAGGTACCCGATCGTCGCGGTGGGCGGGCTGACCGCGACCGTTCCCGACTCCGCCGTGCTCAGGCCCGCGAGCATGCGCAGCAGCGTCGACTTGCCCGCTCCGTTGACGCCGACCAGGCCGATCACGTCGCCGGGCGCCACGGTCAGGTCAAGCCCGGAGAACAGCGGCCGGTCGCCGTGGCCCGCGGCGAGGCCCCGGGCGAGGAGTGTGGCGGTCATGAGATCGCGCAGCCTAGCCGTAGCCGACCCGGCGCAGGTCGATGCCTGCCACGTGCTCGACGTCGGTGACCTGCTGGGCGGTCAGCGTGCGCCGCCAGCCGCCGGACTGGACGGCGGCCGGGCCTCGCGCACGGCCACGGGGCCCGATCGGCCCCACCTCGGCCTCGATGAACCCGGAGATGGCCCTGGCCGCCGCGGCGGGCTGCCGGATCACCTGCTCGTACCGCAGCGTCGTCAGCCGCTCTGCGGGCATGCTGCTGCGCAGCCTGGCCATCGTGCGCACCGAGCCGCGCCAGCGCATCGCGCACTTCCCGGCCAGCGACAGGCCCGGCCACGCGGCCAGGTCGGCCTCGGTCTCGATGCCGAAGAACGGGTTGGGGAACTCGCTGTCCACGTTGGCGACGCCGGTCTTGAACCAGGCCAGCGCGCTGGCGTCGGCCAGCATGGCGGCGACCACGTCCCGCCCGTCGCGGATGATCTGCACGATCCGCGCGTCGGCGAACGCGTCGACCAGGCCCTCGGCGCAGTACATCAGGTCCGGGGTGGCGTCCCCGTACCTGCGAATGTCGCGCTCGGCCACACAGGCGCCGACGCCGTTCACGCCGCCCGCGTCCCGGCACGACGGCGAGCAGGCCAGGCAGGCATGCGCGGTGACCTGCCAGGCCTGGGCGAACGCATCGCGCAGCACGGTCGCGGCCGCCTCGCCGCGGCCGCGCTGAATGGACGGGCTGCGGGCGAACGCGTCCACCACGGTCGTCACGCTGCGCTGGCCGATCGTGAGGTGGAAGCCGTCCGAGCGCTTCAGGGCGCGCGCCAGCAGGTCCGTCCCCGAGTGGGGGGCGCCGATGACGAACACCGGCTGGCGGACCTTGCGGCCGTTGACGACCAGGATGTGCGGACGAGGTGCCATGACTAGCTACAAGTCTGGCATCAGGGAGCCGGTGAGGTCTTCCTGGCAGGGCGGCGGCAGTGGTGGCCCGCGTGCTCCTCGAGGTTGAGCGCCGACTGGATCAGCGGCATGTGACTGAACGCCTGCGGGAAGTTGCCGACCAGCCGCGAGTAGCGCGGGTCGTACTCCTCGCTCAGCAGCCCGACGTCGTTGCGCAGCGACAGCAGCCGGTCGAACAGCTTCTCCGCCTCGTCGTACCGGCCGATCAGGTGCAGCGCGTTCACGAGCCAGAAGCTGCAGGCGAGGAACGCTCCCTCGCCGCCGGCCAGGCCGTCGACGTCGGTCGGCGACGCCTGGGACATGGCCCCCGGCTGGGTGTACCTGAGCACCAGGCCGCCGCTGGTGAGCTCGCGCTGGATGGCCTCCACCGTGGAGACGACGCGCGGGTCGGCCGGCGGCAGGAAGCCGACCTCCGGGATCAGCAGCACGGCCGCGTCCAGCTCGGTGCTGCCGTAGTACTGCGTGAACGTACCGCGCTTGGAGTCGTAGCCCTGCTCGCACACCTCGGCGTGGATCTGGTCGCGTATCGCGCGCCAGCGTTCCTCGGCGCCCGGCTTGCCGAGCTCGGCGACGCGGATCGCCCGGTCGAACGCGACCCAGGCCATCACCTTGGAGTGCACGAAGTGCCGGCGCGGGCCCCGCACCTCCCAGATCCCCTCGTCCGGCTGGTTCCAGTTTTTCTCCAGGAACCGCAGCTGCGCCCGCACCAGGCTCCACGTGTGGCTGTCGAATCTCAGGCCCGCCTTCCTGCCGAGCGTGATGGCGTCGATCACCTCGCCGTACACGTCCAGCTGACGCTGGGTCACCGCGGCGTTGCCGATCCGCACCGGCGCCGAGTTCTCGTACCCGGGCAGCCAGTCCGCCTGCCATTCCTCGAGCCGGCGCTCGCCCGCGACCCCGTACATGATCTGCACGTCGCGAGGGTCCCCGGCGATCGCGCGGCCGAGCCACTCCCGCCACTGGGAGGCCTCCGCGGTGTAGCCGGTGCGCAGCAGCGCCTCCAGGGTGATCGTCGCGTCGCGCAGCCAGCAGTACCGGTAGTCCCAGTTCCGCACGCCGCCGATGTCCTCGGGCAGCGACGTCGTCGCGGCCGCGACGATGCCGCCGGTGGGGGCGTAGGTGAGCGCCTTGAGCGTGATCAGCGACCGGACCACGGCGTCGCGGTACTGCCCCCTGTAGCTGCACCTGCCGGTCCAGTCCGCCCAGAACTGCCTGGTCATCGCCAGCGCCTCGGCCGCGTCAACCTGCGAGGGCTCGCCCAGGTGCGACGGCGTCCACGAGAACACGAACGGGACGGCCTCCCCGGCCCGGACCGTGAACGTCGCCTCGTGCGCCATGTCGCGGCCGACCAGCTTGACCGGGGTCCGCAGCCAGACCGAGTCGGGCCCGGCGATGGCGACGATCGCGTGGTTAATGCGGCGCACCCACGGCACGACCTTGCCGTAGTCGAAACGCAGCCGCCACACGCACTCCATCTCGACCGCGCCCTGCACGCCCTCCACGATCCGGACGAGCACCGGCGCATCGCTGGCGCGCGGCGTGTCGCAGTCGCGCGGCGGCATGAAGTCGATGACCCGCACGATGCCGCCCGCCGTCCGCCACTCGGTCTCAAGGATCAGTGTGGAGTCCTCGTAGCGCCTGCTGACCTCGCCGGGGCCGACGCCGGCCGGGCCCTGCGCGCCGCCGACGCCCTCCGCGCCGGCCGGGCTGATCCGCCACTGGCCGTGGCCCTCGTCGCCGAGCAGCGCCGCCATGCAGGCCGCCGAGTCGAAGCGCGGCACGCAGAGCCAGTCCACCGAGCCATCCCGGCCGATCAGGGCGGCCGACTGCATGTCGCCGACGATCGCGTAGTCCTCGATGAGCCCGGCCATGGATCCTCCCGGTGATCGCGAAATGCCGGCGTGCGGGGCCGCGCGTGGAGCATAATCCTCCGCGCCCGGCCCGGCGCATCCCGGCCAGGGACCAGCCTGGCACGGCCGCCGCCGGGGTGCCCGGCTGACCGCCGGTAAGCTGGCTGGCGTGCCAGAACCTCCCGCGCGCGCGACCTGGTTCCCGCTGCGGGCCGCGGCCGCCGCGGCGCTCGCGGCGGCGCTCGCGGGCGGCCTGGCCACCGGGATGGCCGGATGCTCGAAGTTCGATGCCGCGCTCGGTCAGCGGTGGGCCACGGTGAACTTCAAGCCCGACACGTCGATCGCGACCCTGCTCGAGGTGCGCGCGGCCTGCTCGCACATTCCCAACGTGCGCGTGCAGGCGCTTCCGCGCAAGCAGACCCCCGCGACCATGATCTACGCGCTGACCTACCGGACCGACAACGCCAGTGACGCCAACCTGGCCCAGCTGCAGCAGTGCCTGACGCGGTTCCCCTCGGTGGCGGGAATCCAGTTCGGCGACACCGGCGACGCTGGCTAAGCGGAGTTAGCTCCAGGACCCTAGGACCCTCGGCCTCGCTGTGGTATAAACGACTTTACCTATCAACCTACTATCTAGATCGGAAATATGTGAACCTCGAGAGCGGGCGGACGATGAGGAGAGCGCTGATCGCCGCGGGAGTAGCCGCCGCAACTGTTGTGGCCGCCGGATGCAGTTCGTCCGGATCGTCGAACTCGTCCACGTCAACGGGAAACACGACCACCGCGTCAGCGCCCGTCACCCTCCGGCTGGGATTCCTGGAGAACATCACCCACGCCAGCGCGCTGATCGGGATCAAGGAAGGATTCTTCGCCAGGAACCTCGGTAAGAACGTCACGCTGAAGCTCTACCCGTTCAGCACCGGCACCGAGGAAGCCACCGCGCTGCTGGCGGGCCAGCTCGACGCCGCGTACGTGGGACCGAACCCCACGATCAAGGCCTGGCAGACCTCGGGCGGGGCGCTCATCAAGGTGATCTCCGGCGCCGCGTCCGGGGGCGCCGAGCTGGTAGTGAAGCCCGGCATTACCAGGGCGTCGCAGCTCAAGGGGCAGAAGCTGGCCACCCCGTCGCTCGGCAACACCCAGGACGTGTCGCTGCGCTACTGGCTGAAGACACAGGGGCTGACCACCTCGCCGACCGGCGGCGGCGACGTGCCGGTCACCCCGATCACGCCGAACTCCGACGCCGTGCTGGCGTTCAAGTCCGGCTCGATCGCCGGCGGCTGGGAGCCGGCGCCCTACGACGCGCAGATGGTCTCCGACGGCGGCCACGTGCTGGTCAACGAGGCCAGCCTGTGGCCGAACGGGCAGTTCGTCACCACCGACCTGGTGGCGACCCAGTCCTTCCTCGCCGGGCATCCGAGCGCGGTGTCGGGGCTGCTGAAGGGCCAGATCGAGGCGAACCAGCTCATCAGCAGAGACAGGCCCGCCGCCGAGGCGGCGGCCAACGCCGAGCTCGCGGCGGTGAGCGGCAAAGCCCTCAAGTCGAGCGCCCTCGCCGCCTCGTTCGCG
Source organism: Streptosporangiaceae bacterium (assembly GCA_035934395.1). Lineage (GTDB taxonomy): Bacteria > Actinomycetota > Actinomycetes > Streptosporangiales > Streptosporangiaceae > JASHPR01. The sequence goes on along the minus strand of DASYXX010000514.1, from coordinate 2,241 downwards.
CAGATCACGTTCACGAACGATCCGATCGCGTCGTCGCTGGTCGCCGACGCCCAGCACGCGGTGTCACTGGGGCTGCTCAAGCCGGTCACGAACCTGAGCGCGATCTTCGACCTCGGCCCGCTCAACAGGCTGCTGGCCGCGGCGGGCCAGCCGCAGGTGAGCTCGTGAGCCTCGGCAACAGCCAGGCAGCGCCCCCGGAGACCGCTCCGGGGGCGTCAGCCTTCCCTGCCGCGCCAAGCGGCCGGCCGGAGGCGGTCAGCAGCGGCCCGGAAGCGGTCCGGCTGACCGGCGTCTCCAAGCGCTACGGAACCGGCTCGCGCGCCGTGCTCGCCCTGGATCAGGTGACGCTGACGGTCGCGCAGGGCGAGTTCGTCTGCCTGATCGGCGCCTCGGGCTGTGGCAAGAGCACGCTGCTCTCCCTGGTCGCCGGCCTCGACGCGCCCACCACGGGAAAGGTGAGCGTCGGCGGCCGGCGGGTGGCGATGATGTTCCAGGAGCCCGGTCTGCTGCCCTGGCTGACGGCGGCGGGCAACGTCGAGCTCGCGCTGCGAGCGAGGAGCGTGCCCAAGGCGGAGCGGCGGCAGCGCGCCGGCGAGCTGCTGCGGATGGTGCGGCTCGAGGGTTTCGGCGGGAGGCGCCCGCATGAGCTGTCCGGCGGCATGCGGCAGCGCGTCGCGCTGGCGCGCGCGCTGGCGCAGGACGCGGACGTGCTGCTCATGGACGAGCCGTTCGGCGCGCTCGACGCCATGACCCGCGACCTGCTGCACGAGGAGCTGAGCCGGATCTGCGCCGACCAGGCGCTCACCGTCCTGTTCGTGACCCACAACGTCCGGGAGGCGGTGCGGCTCGGCGACCGGGTCATCGTGCTGAGCAGCCGGCCGGGGCGGGTCATCGAGGAGTACCAGGTGCCCGGTGACTGGTCCCGCGGGATCGACTCGGCCCAGACCGTGAAGCTGGCGGGCACCATCACCGCGCGGCTGCGCGGGGAGATGGGGCGGCATGGCTACTGACCAGGCCCTGCACGGACTGGACCGGCTGGAGCTCGCGCCGCCGCCCGGGCCGGATCTCGGCCGGATCGCCCGCAGGGCGTGGGGGGCGGCCTGGCCGAAGCTCCTGGCGGTCGCGCTGGTCCTGGGCATCTGGGAGCTGGTGACCCTCACCGGCTGGAAGCACTACGTGCTGAAGGGACCGGGGCCGGTCTTCGCCGACCTCTGGGACCAGATGCAGCACGCTCAGCTGTGGTCGACCATCGGGGTGACGCTGCGCGCGGCGGCACTGGGCTACGGGGCGGCACTGATCATCGGCTCGGTGGTCGGCATGCTGGTGGCGCGGATCCCGCCGCTGCGCGCGGCCGTCGGCTCGATCATCACCGGCCTGCAGTCCATGCCCTCGGTCGCCTGGGCCCCGTTCGGGATCATCCTGTTCGGCGAGAACACCGCCGCCATCATGTTCGTGGTGATCCTCGGCGCCGCGCCGTCCATCGCCAACGGGCTGATCACGGGGGTGGACTACACGCCGCCGCTGCTGCTGCGGGCGGGCAAGACCATGGGGCTGCGCGGCCTCGCGCTGTACCGGTACCTCATCCTGCCCGCGTCGCTGCCGGCCTACGTCGCCGGCCTGAAGCAGGCCTGGGCGTTCGCCTGGCGCAGCCTCATGGCGGCCGAGCTCTTCGTGTCGATCATCGGCCAGGTCTCGATCGGCCAGCAGCTCAACGTCGACCAGCAGGACCTCGACTTCGCCGGGGCCAGCTCGATGATCGTCGTGATCCTGGTCATCGGCATCGTGGTCGACACCATCTTCACCAAGATCGACCTCGCGATCCGCCGCCGCCGGGGCCTGTTGACCCCCGACGCGACCCGATAGCGGGTCCGCAGGGGCGGACGATGCCAGTGTGACGCATGTGCTCGGCCCGTCAGTCAGTCGGCGTGCCGACGCCCATGATCGTGGTTGATAGGTGGTCGTATCCGACGACCGCGGGTTCAAGTGGTCGTCGCAACGGTCCTGGTAGCTGGCCCCTTTCGTGGTCACGATATCCGGTGGCTGGCCGGTGGCCGGGTGTCGCGCGCTGGCCGGGGGCAGGCCCTTGGCCTGGCCCTTGGTTTGCTGCCGCCCAGGGGCCGCAGAGGCTCCGGGGATCGGGTAGGGGGCGGGGTCGCCCCGCCCCCTCCCACACCACCGGACATGCGGGCCCGCATCCGGCGGTTCGTCGAGCCGTCTGATTGAGACGCTGCCTGGTCTGGC
>DASYXX010000495.1:0-10898 GCA_035934395.1 Streptosporangiaceae bacterium | reverse complement strand
GGATGATGGAGGCGGCACTCAGCAGGCCAGGAAGAGCTGGTCATCCGCCTAGTAGAACACAATTTCGATTCGGCGGCCAGTGCTCAGCTCAGCCGTCCTCCCACGCTGGCCCACGGGCTTGCCGCCGCTCCGTGAGAGTGTTATCTTAATGCCTATCAGAATCTGGATGCCTATCAGATGGCGATCCCGGGAGGGCCTGATGAAGCGGTGGACGACGGCGGACATCCCTGACCTGTCCGGCCGGACCGCGGTGGTGACCGGCGCGAACGCCGGGCTCGGGCTCGAGACCGCGAGGGTGCTCGCCGGGCATGGCGCCGAGGTGGTCCTGGCCTGCCGGGACCTCGACAAGGCGAAGCAGGCCGCCGACCGGATCCGGGCCGGGGACCGGCGCGCCCGCGTCACGACGGTTCGCCTGGATCTCGCGTCGCTCGCGTCCGTGCGCGAGGCCGCCGACGAGATCCGCTCGGCCTGCCCGCGACTGGCCCTGCTGATCAACAACGCCGGCGTGATGGAGCTGCCCTACGAGCGGACCGAGGACGGATTCGAGCTGACCTTCGCCACGAACCACCTCGGCCACTTCGCGCTCACCGGGCTGGTGCTGGACCGGCTGCTGGCGACCCCCGGCTCGCGGATCGTGACCCTGAGCAGCCTGGGCCATCTCGACGGCGCGATGAACTTCGACGACCTTCAGTCCGAGGGCGGCTACCGGCCCGACGAGGCCTACGGCCAGTCCAAGCTGGCGAACCTGCTGTTCACCTACGAGCTTGACCGCCGCCTGAGGGCCGGGGGCGCGCCGACGATCGCGCTGGCTTCCCACCCTGGCGTCGTCTACACCAACCTGTTCCGGACCCGCTCCAGGCTCGAGCAAACGCTGATCAGCCCCCGCATGCGCGTGATCAACTTCTGGGCTGTGCAGAGCGTCCAGATGGGCGCGCTGCCCACGTTGCGGGCGGCGGCCGACCCCTCGGCCCGGGGCGGTGAGTACTACGGCCCGCGCCGCCGGTTCTACACGCGCTTCACCGGCTACCCGGACCTGGCGGAGTCGAGCGAGCGCTCCCACGACGCGGCGGACCAGGCCCGGCTGTGGGAGGTGTCGGAACGGCTGACGGGAGTGACCTACCACATCACGGCGGGGCCGCCCTACCCTGAGGGATTATGCCCGCAGCTGGCAAGGGTGACCGCTACCACCACGGTGACCTCCGGGCCGCGCTCATCGAGGCGGCCATAGAGGTCATCGGCGAGGGCGGGGTCCGCGGCTTCTCCATGGCGGAGGCCAGCCGGCGCCTCGGCGTCGCGGTCAGCGCGCCGTACGCCCACTTCGCCGATCGTGACGACCTGCTGGCCGCGGTCGCGGTGCGGGCCTGCGAGGTGTTCTACCGCGAGATGGTGCAGGAGATCAGCCGGTCCCAGGAGCCTGCCGAGCGGCTCGCGGCCATTGCCCGGTGCTACGTGAGGTTCGCCGGGTTCCACCGGCCGCTGTTCGAGGTCCTGTTCGTGGCCGGGATCGACAAGCGCGATCATCCCGAGGTCGAGGCGGCCGAGGAGCCGCTCAACGCCACCCTGCTCGGGTGCGTCAGAGCCGTCGCGGACGAAGACCCGTCGTCGTCCGATGACCTGGCCACGGCCGCGGAGGCCGCCGCCCACGGCCATGCCATGCTGCTGATCGACGGCGACTTCGGCGACGGGGACGCCGCCGTGGAGCACGCGGCCGAGCGAGCCGCGGCCGCGACCCTCGCCCTGATCGAAGGCCGGCGGATGCTCAGCCGGCCCCGCAATCCGGGGGCGTAGCGCACCGAGCCCTTTGCCTTACCCCTGGTCACGAGGCCCTGGCCGCGAGCCGCCGACCATCGCATGGCCCGCGAAGTGTAACCTTCACCATTAGCGCTCTATTTAGCCGTACGTCATTCCGTGTTTCACCGTTGGCGCGATTCCGTTATTCCAGCTTTTGTGGAACGCTGTTATCACGTTGGCTCATGAAAACACTATTCAGATCGTTGTGGCGTCGCAGAATCCTTGCCGCCGCGGGCATCAGCGTCCTGACCTTCGGGGCGCTGACGCTTCCGGCGGTCGCCGCGGGTGCATCGCCGGCGCACCGTCAAGGGTCAGAGCCTCCTGACAGCCTGGGGATCCAGCCCGGCAAGATCAAGCACGTCTGGCTGATCATCCTGGAGAACAAGTCCTTCGACGCGACGTTCACCGGTCTGAACAACAACACCTACTTGTGGAAGACCTTGCCGGCCCAGGGTGTCCTGGTGAAGCACTACTACGGGACCGGGCATTTCAGCCTGGACAACTACATCTCGATGGTCAGCGGCCAGGCGACGGAGCAAGACACGCAGGCCGACTGCCCGCTTTACGACCAGTTCTCCGGCTCGGTCGACACCGCGGGCTCCCTCCGGTCGAACCCGGACTACGGCCAGTTCGTCTCGTTCCAGGGGCCGAACGCGGCTCCCGGGACCAACGGCTGCGTCTACCCGTCGAGCGTCCAGACGCTGTTCGACCAGTTCGACGCGGCCGGAGTCAGCTGGAAGGGCTACGCGCAGGACCTCGGCAATCCCGATACCAGCGGACCGACGCACGACGCCGGCACGCAGTTCTGCGGAGCGCCGTATGCCAGTCCCGGCCCGACCGGCAGCACCGCGTTTCCCAGTCCCGGTAGTGCCAACGCGACCGACCAGTACGTGCCGAAGCACTTCCCGTTCCCCTGGTTCCAGTCCCTGCGGCAGGCGGGAGACTGCGACTCCGCTCACATCGCAAACCTCTTCGACCCGGTCAACGGCCTCTACCACGACCTGCAGAGCGAGCAGGCCACGCCGGCGTTCAGCTGGATCTCGCCCAACAACTGCAGCGACGCCCACGACGCGGTCTGCCGCGGGAACAACCTGTCCGGCGGCTTCGCCGACCCGAACACCCCCAACCCCCCGGTGAACTTCACGGGCGGCCTGTACGCGTCGGACCTGTTCCTCGAGCACATCGTGCCCGAGATCGAGCAGTCTCCCGCGTTCAAGGACGGCGGGCTCATCGACGTCACCTTTGACGAGGCCTTCCCGCCGTTCACCTACACCGGCAATAGCTTCGCCAACTCCAAGCGGGTCAAGCCAGACGCGGCAGCCTCGATCGCCTCGGACTCCGCGGGCGAGACGCTGTACGGCGACACCGTGCACCAGGAGCCCACCGGCCCGAACACCCCGCTGGCCAGGGACGCCAGCGGAAACGAGCTCTACCCGGGGCCGGGCGACAACGCGTTCGTGGACCGCCCGAGCGACTGCGTCGCCCAGACGGTCCCTGCTCAGCCTGCCGGCACATGCCTACTCGGCGGCGGCAACCCGGTCCCGGGCGCGCGCACCGACGCCGGGGCGACGGCCGCGGGGGGCACCTCGACGATCGCCGACAACTCCGCGGTGGCGACCGACAAGGGCCGGTCCGTGACCGGGGCCGGCATCCCGGCCGGTGCGTTCGTGGGCCGGGTGACCGACACTCCGGTCACGGCGACGGCCCCGGCTCAGGGCGGCGGGTTCGTCGACACCGGGTCGTTCAAGCTCGTCGACGCGTCCGGTGAGCCCCTCGACACCACGGGCCCGGTGAGCGGGGTTACGCTCGGCGCGCGCACGCCGTCCACCGACCCGCTGTTCAGCGCCACGGGCGCGACCACGGGCGGAGGCGACACCGGCAGCGTGCTGATCAGCCCGTACATCAGGTCCGGCTCGGTAACCAGCCGCTACTACAACCACTACAGCTGGCTGCGCACCATGGAGGACCTCTTCTCCGTGGGGCACAGCTCCCCCGGCCTCGACGGGCAGGGCCACATCGGCTACGCGGACCAGCCGGGCCTGGCGCCGTTCGGACGCGACGTGTTCACCAACCCGCGGGGACACGATGAGGGCCCCGGGAGCGGCGGGCACAGTCCGTGGGGCGTCCCGCTGGCCGGCCTGGCGGCAGTGGGCGCGCTCCCCGGCATCGGCATGCTGCGCCGACGACGCCGGAGCAGCGCCGGGTGAGAGCGGCATCAGCGCAACGCGGGAGCCGGGCCGCCCGGCTCGGCTCTCGCCGCGCCGGGCGCCTGGCGGTGGCCGGTCTCGCCCTGGCCGGCCTGGCCGCGGCGGTCGCCTACTGGGAGAGCGCGCAGCCGGCGAAGCCGGCCGCGTCGTCGTCAGCCAGGTACGGAGGCCTTCCCACCTGGATGCCCAGGGCGCAGGTTCCGACGGGACGGGTTGTCGAGGCTAGCGAGGCGCACCCGTGGCTGGCCATCGAGGGCGATACGGTCTCCGTTCACCTGCGGCGAGGGCAGGTCCTCGCGACCGCCGTGGGTCCCGCGGTCCCCGCGGAGGGCCAGTTCCCCCTCCCCTCGACCAGCCCGTGCTCGTTCACGGTCACCCTCGGCCGGGCAGCCGGGATGATCCCGATCCGGCCGGCGGACTTCACGATCATCGACGAGCTCGGGCGGCTGCACCACCCCCGGGTGACCGCGCCGGGCGGCGGCCCGCCGCCAGAGGAAGCCGCCCCCGGCCGGACGGTGACGCTCATCGTGCGCGACGTGCTGCCGGTCGGCAGCGGCACGCTGCGCTGGTCCCCGGGAACGGCCAGGCCCGTCGTCTCGTGGGATTTCGACGTCGAGATCGACTGACCTCCCGCCGCACGCTCGTGGCCTGGGGCGCGAGGCCGCTGGTGAAGGGTGGTACCGGGGTCGCCGGACGGCGGCCTGCGGTTAGCGGCCCGGCCCCGGCAGGCACCGTTAGGGCACGAGGCCGTGGGTGAAGGGCTGCGGCTGATAGGGGGAGGTCGGGGCGCTGACCGTCATGTTCGCGTAGGCATCGTTTCCGTTGCCGTAGGGCGTGAGGCCCGTGAGCGTCACGGTGGCGGGATATCCCGTGTACGTGCCCTGGGCGCAGCTGGGGGTGCAGTTGTCGACCTCCAGGACGCCGGTGCCCTGCGCCGTCGGCTGACCCCAGCCTGACCAGGTGAGGTTCTTCAGGAACCCCGACCCGTCCCCCGTGGTGACGATCTGCGCCGGCTCGGTCTTCATCTGGGTCGGATTGGCGGAGGTGCAGGTGTCAGCGGGGAACGTGCAGACCTTGACCTGCGAGAGCGGCACAGTGACCGGGGTGGTCTGGCCGGCGCTGCTGGGACTGGCCGATGCGCTCTGGGTCGGCGTGCTCTGGGTCGGCGTGGTGGGTGACGGTGAGCTCTGTGTCACCACGCTGTGGGTGGGCCCGCCGTGCGTCGATGTCGAGCCGGCCTGGAGATGCTGCGGCTTGTGCCCGCCGGCCAGCGCGAACGCCGCGCTCACCCCGCCAGCGACGAGGAGTCCCGCGACGATCGCCGTCACGAGCAGGCGTGCCCGGGACCTCCCGCCCGCTGCCCCTGCCTGCTCCACGGTGGCCGGACCTGGCTCGGCCGCGGGCGGCCAGGTCGGGCCCGCCGCGGGCTGATACGGCGGGGGGGCCGCGGGCTGATACGGCGGCCGCCCGGACGGCGTGGCGGGAGTTGCCCGGCCCGGCGAGGCAGGCTCGGTCGCGGCTCGTCCCGGCGGCCGCGCAGCGTCGCCCGCGGCGTACCCTGGAAGCCCCAGCGCTGCTCCCAGCTCCCGGGCCAGCTCACCGCAACTGGCGTACCGCTGGGCCGGGGACTTCGCCAGCGCCCGCGCGAGCACCCGGTCCACCGCGGCCGGCAATCCCGCGCGCCGCGCGGTCAGCAGCGGCGGCGGCGCGCTCACCTGCGCGTACATCACCGCCAGGGGCTCGGGCGCGCGGAACGGCGGCTCGCCGGCGAGCAGCTCGAACGCCGCGCAGGCCAGCGCGTACTGATCGGTCCGGCCGTCCATGGGCCGGCCCTCGATCTGCTCCGGCGCCGAGTAATCGAGCGTTCCCAGGTACAGGCCGGTGCCCGTCAGCCTGGTCGCGCCCTGCCATGCCTTGCTCAGCCCGAAATCCGACAGGTATACGTGGTCGGGCCGCCCGGTCTGCGGGTCCAGCAGCATGTTCGCTGGCTTGACGTCCCGGTGCAAGAGCCCCGCGGCGTGGGCGGCGTCCAGGGCCGACGCCACGGACGAGATGATCGCCGCGGCGCGAGCCGGGCTGAGCGGGCCCGTGCGGCTGACCAGGGTCCGCACGTCCCCGCCGCGTACGTACCGCATCGCGATGTACAGGGCGCCGCCCGCTTCTCCGGCCTCGTAGATCGGGATGATGTGCGGATCATCGACCGCCGCGGCGGCCCGGGACTCGCGGACGAACCGCTGCCGGAACTGCGCGTCGTTGGCCAGCGCCGGGGTGAGCACCTTGAGCGCGACCAGCCGCCCCAGCCGCTCGTCCTCGGCCCGGTACACGACGGCCATCCCGCCTTGGCCGATCTGCTCCTGCAGCCGGTAGCCAGCGACCCGCGAGCCCGCCGCGAGCGGCCGGGCGGGCTCGGGTGGCCGATCGTCACCCGTCCCCGGCACCTCGTCGCTCACCATGTCCTCCAGCAGCCGAGTGCCGCAGCGGGAGTCGGGGCCAGAGACGGCAGCGACCAGCGCCCCGTGTCGCAAGACAACCAAGTATCGACTGCACTGACCAAAGAGCGCAACGACCGGCGCGGTCAGCGATATACGGTCACGGAACGAGGCCGCGCTGACCTTCCGGACCGGCTAAAGCTTCCTTGTCAGTGCGCGGGCATGGCAGGTTCGCCGGGTCGCTGACTTGTCAATGGCCGCCGAGCCGCTCACGCTGGAGGCATGGGATCGGGCCACCGGGCAGCTCGCAGGGAACGCCGGGTGCTCCGGCAGCTGGAAAAGGAACTGTCGGCGATCCCCGGGTTCGGCGAGACGCGCAGGCCATCGCCTCACGTGGCCAAGGACTTCCTGGGCGCTGCCGTCACGCTCGCGATCGTCGGCGTGTTCGGCCTGCAGGTGACCGACGGCCTCGCCAGCCAGTGCGGGACAGGACCAAAACCGCGTGCGCACCCTGCCTGCTCTGGCGTGGCGGCCGTTGCCCGTCACGCTCAGGCGGCCGTGACCCTGATCGTCATTTCCTGCGCCGCACTGGCGGTGATGTCGTTCATCTGGTACATGCTCTGGGGCTACAAGATAAGCGGCCAGGCGGGGGAAAACCGGGACACTTCAGGCCTGTAGAGCCGTCGCTGCGCCCATAATTCTTCGTAACGCTCGTCCTGCAGTCTCGGAAGTAGGCAGATGTTAAGGTGCCCGGCAGCCCAACCCGGCTCCCTCGGGGCCGCAATTCGCTGCTGCCAGGCGCCGCTGGCCTTGGTAGGTTGGGCTGCCCCGGAGAAGGGAAGTCGACGTGAAGGCGCTCGTGTTCCGGCACAACCTCGCTCGCGAAGCGGCCTCGACCATCGGCGGCCGCCTGGACCAGCGCGCGTTCGTCTCCCGACTCGCGCCCGTGCGCATGGAGGATGTCGAGGAGCTGCCGCTTCCTGCGGAGGACTGGGTGCGCGTCGAGACGACGTTCTCGGGCCTGTGCGGCTCTGACGTGAAACAGATCCTGCTGAACGGCGCCCGAGACAACCCGCTGACCGCGCTCGTCTCGTTTCCCCACGTGCTCGGCCACGAGGTGGTCGGGCGCCGCACGGATACCGGCGAGCGGGTCGTGCTCAACCCGTGGCTGTCATGCGGCCCGCGCGGCATCGACCCGCCGTGCGAGGCCTGCCAGGCGGGACGCTACCCGTGGTGCCGGAACTTCCGCTCCGGCGACCTGCCCGTCTCGATCCACATCGGGAACTGCGCGGCGGCCGCCGGGGCACACGCCGAGCGCTTCGGCGCGCACGTCTCGCAGCTGTTCGCCATCCCCGACGGCATCTCCGACGAGGCAGCGGTGCTTGCCGATCCCGTCAGCGTCTCGCTGCGCTCCATCCTGCTCGCGCCGCCGCCCGGCGGCCAGCCCGTCCTGGTCTACGGCTCGGGCACGCTCGCGTTCGCGGCGGTTGGGCTGCTTCGTCACCTTTATCCGGCCGCCGAGGTGTGGGCGGCCACGCGACCCGGGGCCCGGGCCGCGCTCGCCACCCGCCTCGGCGCTCACGCCGTGCTGTCCTCCTCGCCCGACGAGCTCGTCGCACAGGTCGCGGGCCGGGTCGGCGCGACGCCGCTCGAGCCGTGGAGCAAGCATGACTGGCTGCAGGACGGCCCGGCGGTCGTCTACGACACGATCGGCTCGACGGAGACCGTCGAGACCTCGCTCCGTCTGCTCGCCACCGGTGGCACGCTGGTCGTCTCCGGTGTCGAGCCGCCCAAGCGCTTCGAGTGGACCCCGCTCTACTTCAAGGAGCTGCACGTTATCGGGTCGAACGGCTTCGGCATCGAGGAGGTCGGCGGCGTCGCCAAGCATGCCATGGCGCACTATTTCGACTTCGTAACGAATGGCCTCGATCTGACGCCAGTCATCACGCACCGCTTCCCGCTCGAACGCTGGGCCGAGGCCGTCATGACGGTGAAGCATTCGCGGCGCACCGGCGCGGTCAAGGTGCTGCTCGAGCCCGCCCGCTGATCGCCTCTCGTCGCGCTGGCCGCATTTGACTGGCCGAACCATCGGGTAGAGCATGGTGCTTGACGGGGATACCTGACTACGGGCATGGTTACACGTCACGGGGGATAGAGATGCGAAAAGCTTCGCGTTTCATAAGCATTGTAGTTTTGCTTATCGCACTTGCCGGATTCAGCGGCGGTCAGCTGGCCCACGCATCCGCATCGTCGGCGAGAATAAGCAGCGCCGTCGTGCCATGCTCCCAGGTGGGCACGAAACACCTGGCGAAGACCCGGTTTCTGCTCCACGCGGGACTGGGGATCGGAGCATTCAAGCATTTCGTCTACGACCCGTTCAAGGCCGGCAAATTCAATTCCGGCGCCCCGGGCAGGGTCAAATCCCTGGCCATCGCCGGCGCCGCCGCCCTGTTCGCCTATCACCAGCTGAAGGTCGCCAAGGGTTTCGCCGAGTCGGACAAGACCCTGTGCAAGCTGGTCGCGCCGATCGACGGGCTCACCGCGAAGCTCTCGTCGCTCGGCAGCGGGCTCAAGTCCGGGAAGCTGGACGAGGCCGGCATCAACAGCACCGCCCAGAACGTCGCGTCGGTCAAGGGAAGCGCCACCAAGCTCGGGGCGCCGATCACCGAGCAGGTGCCGGCGTCGGTCGGGGCTTCCTGAACACGGCCAGAAGCGGACTAGCCGGACACGGACCCTGACGATCCCGCGAGGTAGATCACGCGGCGGGCGATGTTGACGGCATGGTCGCCGAGACGCTCGTAGAAGCGCGCCACCAGCGTCATCTCCATCGTCACCGGCAGCGTCATGCGCCCCGAGGCGAGCTCGGCGATCAGGCTGGAGTAGAGCTCGTCCATCTCTTCGTCGCGCTGGCTGAGCGCGTTCGCGGCGGAACGGTCGCGCTGATACCAGGAGTCCGCTGCCTGGCGCCACATCTCGGCGACCAGGTTCCCCATCCGCTCGACCAGCCCGCGGCTGCGCGGCGAGAGGTCGTTGCTCAGGATGTGGTCGGCCCGGGAGGCGATATGCACCACATCATGGTGGGAGCGCTCGAGCTCGGGCAGGATCCGCAGCACGGACAGCAGGAAGCGGAGGTCTTCTGCGACTGGCGCCTGCAGCAGGATCTCGCGGTTGACCAGTTCCTCGATCTCCGGGTAGAGCGCGTCGATGGTCTTCCCGCGCTCTGTCAGCAGCCGGACCACCTCGTTGTCGCCGGTCAGCAGCGCATGCGTCGCCCCGGGCAGGTCCTCGGCGACCATGGCGAACAACTCGATGACCTTGGCTTCGATAGCCTCCAGCTCACGCTGAAATTCCTGTCGGTGCTCGGCCACGCTCAAAGCCTACCGGCCGTCGCCGTGACCCTGTAGCCACATCTTCCGCCACTCAGCCGGGCCCGCCGGACGGCCGCCTGACGTGGCTAATCCCACGTCACCAGCGAAGATCGCAGGGGACGAGATCAAGATGAATTTCAAGCGACGCTTAGAGAAACAGTTATCGACGGCCTACTTATAGTTCCGTTAACGGGGCCGACAGAGACTGCTGGTTCCTATCAGTATGGGGACATTGGTCCCCACAAGGCGTGTTCGCCGGTCGGTGTACGCTGCTCGCATGCGGAGGCGGTCATGAGAGTCACAGTGACCCTCGGCGGGATACGCTATTGCGCCGGGGGTGGCCGATGACTGCGGGAAACCCCTGCAGAAACGCCCGGCTTACGGGTAACCGCCTTACGCGGATCACCGCGAATCACACATTGATTGTATCACACGGGAACGTTCCACAGGTCAGGCTGCTGGCTCCCGAAGAAACGGCAAACAAGGAGCCTGCCAATCACGGAGCACACCCCCGCGCCATCAAGGCCATCGATCTGGCCGCGCCCTGTCGCTAAGTAGCAACCCCCGGGTCGTTAAGAAGGAGAAGAGAGAGACCGTGACCACTATCAACGCCAGAAGAGCGCGCTGGGCGGCGGTGACGACAGCCGTCCTGGGCATGCTCATTGTCAGTGCGTGCAGCTCCAGCGGCAGCTCCACCACCAGCAGCACCCCCGGCACCGGCAGCAGCCCGAGCACCAGCTCGAACCTCTCGGGCACGCTGAACGGAAGCGGATCGACGTTCCAGACCAACTTCCAGCAGGGGGCCATCCAGGCCTTCAAGTCGGTCGACTCCGGCATCACGGTCAACTACGGCGGCGGCGGCTCGGGCAAGGGCCGTACGGACCTGGCCGGGGGGGTCGTCAACTTCGCGGGCTCGGACTCGCCGATCCCCTCCAGCGAGCAGGCGAACTTCAAGGGCAAGAAGGTGCTCTACTTCCCGGTCATCATCGGCCCGATCACGATGTCCTACAACCTGTCGGGCGTCACCAACCTGAAGCTGACCCCGACGGTCATCGCGGACATCTTCCAGGGCAAGATCACGTCCTGGAACAACTCGGCGATCA
>DASYXX010000487.1:0-2882 GCA_035934395.1 Streptosporangiaceae bacterium | reverse complement strand
GATCCTGATCGCCGCCGGGGCGGTGGTCGCGGTCGCGGCCGTGGTGGTGGCCATCGTCGTCATCAAGCTCGCCCCCGGGTCATCCGGGCACGCGCCTGTTGCCAGGTACCCCAAGGGAGCCCTGCCCGCGAGCGTGATGGCGGAGATCACCGGCGTTCCCGCCAGCACGCTCAACGCGATCGGCTCTGGCTCGGTGTTCTCCTACGCTCCGAAGGGGGTGGCAAAGGTTTCCGGCTTCGCGCTGACCAGCGGCGGCAAGCCCGAGATGCTCTACATCGGCGCTGAGTGGTGCTCGTTCTGCGGGACCATGCGGTGGTCCGTGGCCGTGGCCCTGAGTCGCTTCGGCACGCTCTCGCCGGTCAAGGGCATCTTCTCGACGTCCAGCGGCGACGCCTACCCGCACACTCCCTCGATCACGTTCTACGGGTCCACGTACAGCAGCCCGTACGTGGCCTTCGCCCCCGTTGAGAACCAGACCGTAACCAAGGCCCAGCTTCAGGCCCCCACGCCGGCCGAGCAGGCGCTCTGGGACAGGTACGACCCCGACAACAACTATCCGTTCATCGACATCGGCAACCGGTACGTGATCAAGGATGCCCTGTACAGCCCGGCCCTCCTGGCCGGCATGACCTGGGCGGGGGTAGCCGCGGCGCTGCGCGATCCGTCGAGCTCGGTCGCGCAGGGCGTGGACGGCGCTGCGAACGTGATCACGGCGGCCATCTGCACGATCACCGGCAACCAGCCGTCCGCCGTCTGCTCCTCGTCGACAATCAGAGGGCTGGAGGCCAGGCTCCCGCTCAGACCAGGGCTGACGGGCCGGGCCCGGCCCAGGTGACACCGCGGTGCAGCGCCGCCCGCTCGACGTAGCGCGCGGCCGAGTCCGCGAACAGCTCGCGGTCGGAATCGGTGAGCTCCCGGACGACCCGGCCGGGAACGCCGGCGAACAGCACGCCGGCCGGGACCTCGGTCCCGGGTCGGACCAGCGTGCCCGCCGCCACCAGGGAGCCCGCCCCGACCTGCGCGCGGCCCAGCAGGATCGCCCCGATCCCGATCAGCGCGCCGTCATCCACGCGAGCCCCGTGCACCGTGGCGTGATGCCCCACGGTGACCCGCTCGCCGAGCACGACCGGCTCGCCGGTATCCACGTGCAGGCAGCAGAGGTCCTGGATGTTGCACTCGGGGCCGATCACGATCTCGTCGTCGTCCGCGCGCAGCACCGCTCCATACCACACGTTCGCGGCGCGGCCCACGGTGACCCGGCCCACCACCACGGCACCGGGAGCGATCCAGGCCTCCGGATGAACCGAGGGAACGGACTCGCCCAGCGATCCGAGGAAACCCATGCTCTGCTCGTTCCCACTCACCGCGGCTCCCTTCCAACCCGCCCGGCCCCTCCCGCCCGGCCCCTCCCCGCCGGCCCCTTTCGCCCGCAGATTGCGGCGCTCGTTACCGCCCCAGGCTTCAGCAATCCAGACATAACTGGATACTCAGCCGTTTCGGTTGCGCGGCAGGGTGCTTCGGGACAAGAGTCGTGCCCGTCATTTCATAACGCCGTGCCGGCCCGCACCCGGCAGATCCCAGCTGTCGGCGGACCGCCTACAGTAGACCACAATCCGCAGACCCGGCCCCGGCCCAGTCGGCCAGCATCGCGCCGGCCGGCGAGTTGGGTCTGCCCGAGCCCCCTGACGGGTGACCTTGATGACCGAGCACACTGACCAGCTTGCCGAAGCGGGGCAGGAAGATTACTACAAGACAACGGAGATGCGCGGCTACAACCGTCGGCGGGTGGACGAGTTCGTGGCCGCGCAGCGGAACCAGGTCCGTGATCTTGAAGAACGGCTGTCGCGTTCGCTCGACGACAACGAGCGGCTCAGGCTCGAGGTTGCGTCGGCGAGGCAGGCGGCGGCCAACAAGCCTGCGCACGAGGAGATCAGCGAGCGGGTAGGCCAGATACTGAAGCTGGCCGACGACGAGGCCAAGTCGCAGCGGAAGTTCGCGGCCGAAGAGATCGCGAAGATGCGCAGCGAGGCCAAGCAGGATACCGACCGGCTGCGGGCCGAGGCCAAGCAGGAGACCGACAAGTTCCGCGCCGAGGCGCAGAACCAGGCCGAGCGCATGCTGCGCGCCGCGCAGGAGCAGGCGGAGAACTCGGTCGCCAGCGCGAGGGCCGAGGCGGAGAAGACCAGGAACTCCGCGCGCTCCGAGGCCGAGCGCTCGATCACCGAGGCGCACAAGCAGGCCGAGACCGCCGTGGGCAGCGCCAAGGCGCAGGCCAAGCAGGTGCTCGACGAGGCGACCGCCCGCGCCACCGCGATCCACGACGGCGCCGAGCGCCGCCTCAACCTGCTCATGTCCCGGCACACCGAGGCGATCCGGCGCCTGACCGAGATCCGCGACGTCGTCACGACCCTGGTCGCCGGCGAGGTATCCCGCGGCTCGCTGGAGGACGAGGTCGAGAAGGCCGTCGCCAGTACCATCGGCGAGGGCAAGGCCGTCAGCCGGCCCGGCGGCACGGCGGAAGGCAGGTTCGCCGGCGCCGGAACGGCCGCGCCGGCTGCCCCGGCCGGCCAGCCGCAGGCAGCAGGACGTCCGCGGCCCGCGGAGCAGGGACCCAGGGCCCAGCCCGCGACGGTGACCGCGGCGGCGCAGGCGGCAGCGGCGGCCAAGTCGGCCACCGAGCGCCGGCTGGCCGATGCCGCGGGAGCGGCCAACGGCCAGGGCGCCGCCGATGCCCCGGCCGAGGATCCGGCCCGCCAGGCTCAGGGCGTGGCGTCCAAGCCGTCGAGTGCCCCGCGCCCCGACAGCGAGGGCGGGCGGGCGGCCGGGGCCGGAGAAGGTGCCCGCCACGCCGCTGGCGCGCGGCCGGTCGGCTCGGACGACCC
>DASYXX010000938.1:0-15994 GCA_035934395.1 Streptosporangiaceae bacterium | reverse complement strand
CGGTCCCTGCTGCGCCAAAATGGCGTGTACGCGTCGCTGTACCAGGAGCAGTTCGAGGGCGGCAAGGTCCAATGGCAGTGCACCGGCGGCGACATCATGGCCGACGGTAGCATCCGCCACCGGCAAACGCAGCCCCGCGTGGCCCGACTCGGTGGTGTCGTGACAGTTGATCAATGAGGTGTCTGGCGACGGCACCGAGCGGACCTGGTATCCGCCCGCGACGACGCGCATAGCCCTGGCCGTCTGCCTTGGTGTCTTCGCGGCGCCGCCAGGAATGTTGCTGGCGCTGACGCTGGTGACAAACCAGGTACCGGACGGCGGCTGGATCGCGCTCGCGCTGGCCGTGGCGGTCTGGGGGTGCTTGCGTGGCGGGCGCTGGCTCAGTCCGTGACCTTGACACCGGACGCGCTGATGATCGAGAACATCGACGACGACGAGAAGCACTAGCTACATCCAGCCACCGGCGACGGCACCTCGGCGTGGCAGCAATTCTGGTCACGATCATCGTTGGAGTGCTGGATCAACGTCTACGGCAGGTCCCGCTGTGAACGACGCTGCACGGCCCAGTTGACCAGCGCCCCGCCGGATTCCAGGCTTGACGTTGTTACCAGGCGCCGTCATAGGGCTGCCCCTCGGGGAACGGCAGCCGGATGACCGCGCCCGATGAGATCTCGATGTGGTAGACGTAACCGGTGGCGAACGCGAGCAGCCATTCCCCGTCGGGGTCGCGGCAGACCGGCCCCCACATGTAGACAAGGTTGCCGCCCCCCGGCTGGTAGCGCAGCTGGAACAGGACGCGGGGCTGGCCGCCGTCGGCCGGGACGTCCAGCAGCCGGTTCCAGTGCGGCCCGCCGGTGGGCTCGTACTGGACGACGGTGAGGTAGACCGCCCGGCCGTCGGCGCTGATCACCGGGCTGGCCGCATCGTAGGGCAGCCCGTCGGTGTCTGCGAGCACCCTGCCCTGGGTGACCCAGTCAGGGTCTGCCGCGGCGGCGACATACACGTCGACCTCGCCACCCGAGCGGGGTTGCCACTGAAAGGCCACCGTCTGGGCGTCATTGGACAGCGACAGCTCACCGAGTGAACCGGCCGGCGGGGAGGCGATGCGGCGCTCACCGGTTGCCAGGTCCACCAGCCCGACCTCCGCGGTCGATCGGGGTGGTGTCATGTCGGGCACGGCGTAGGCCAAGATGGTCCCGCCCGGGCTGGCGGCGATGAGGCGGCACCCGGGCGGCAGGAGATCACCGGGAACCGGGGCCAGCCGCCCGGCCCGGCCGGCCGCATCGATCTGCAGCCGGTATGCCGTCGGTGAATCGCTCCGGGGCCCTGATGTCGGTGACTCGCTCCGGGGCGGCCCACACCGTCCTGAGGTGGTCAAGAAGAAGACGCCCTGCCCGGCTGAGGTCACCCGCATGAAAGACTCACCCG
Source organism: Streptosporangiaceae bacterium (assembly GCA_035934395.1). Classification (GTDB taxonomy): domain Bacteria; phylum Actinomycetota; class Actinomycetes; order Streptosporangiales; family Streptosporangiaceae; genus JASHPR01. The sequence goes on along the minus strand of DASYXX010000938.1, from coordinate 14,566 downwards.
GCGGCGGCTTTACCAGGTCGGTGACCGTGCCGGTGCGGGCATCGCGCACCGAGGCCCCGTGCGCTCTTCGGCGCGAGTAGGCCGAGACCAGGGCCACGAAGAACGGCTGCTCGGTCGTGGCATACCTCCTCTCAGCGCAGCTGCGGGGCAGCGCCCACGCGGACTGGTAGCCAGGCCAGCAGCTGCCTTTGAGCTGCCCCGATTATCCACCCAGGACCTGTGTTGTGTGGTTCATGATCAGTGCGGACGGGTGATCTAAGCACACCCTGGTGACATTCCGGTGCCTGCGTCCACATCAGCGGGCCGCCCGCGGGCACTGTCCACAGCGCCCGGGCTGATCACGCGGCCGGAGGTGCTTGTGCGGCACCGTCGCTACCGGAGGTGGTGAAGGTTGAACGCCACGAACAGGCTCAGCAGGACACCTGGACCCTGGGGCGGCCGGAACGCTCTGACACCTCGGCTGGAGGCGGACCGGTGAGCGGCGCGTCCTTGCCTGAGCGGGTAGCCAGGGCGGCGCTGAGCTTTCTGGCCGAGCCCGGCGATCCGGCGCTGGGCCCGCTGCTGCGCTGCTGTGAGCCCGCGGAGATCATGGTGGCGCTGTCGTCCGGCGACGACCCGGGGACTGTGCTGCCAGCCGCCGGGCGCGATATTCCCGGCATTGGCCAGGCGTTCCGGCGGTGGCGGGCGAGGCTTGACCAGGTGCCGTTGCCGGCGCGTCTGTCGGCGTGGGAGGGTATCGGGCTGCGGCTGGTCTGCCCGGGGGACCCGGAATGGCCCGCTCGGCTCGATGACCTCGGGGATGCCCGCCCGGTGGTGGTCTGGCTGCGCGGGAACGCCGACCTGCGCCATGCGTGCCTGCGCTCGGTCTCGGTGGTCGGGTCTCGCGCGTCGACCGCCTACGGGAACCACGTATGCGCCGAGATGGCGGCGGCGCTGGCCGAGCGGGGCTGGGCCGTCATCTCAGGCGGAGCGTTCGGCATCGACGCCGCGGCGCACCGCGGCGCGCTCGGCGCCGAGGGTGTCACGATCGCGGTGCTGGCCGGCGGGCTCAGCTACGCCTACCCTCGTGGCCACCATGAACTGTTCGCGGCCATCGCCGCGCAGGGCGTGGTGGTCAGCGAGTGGCCGCCGGACCGGGCGCCGACCAGGCCTGGATTCCTGGTCCGCAACCGCGTCATCGCGGCCCTGAGCTGCGGCACGGTCGTGGTGGAGGCCGCCCTGCGCAGCGGCGCGCTGAGCACCGCCCGGCATGCCCGCGACCTCTGCCGTCCGCTGATGGCCGTGCCCGGGCCGGTGACCTCGGACACGTCAGCGGGCTGCCACGAGATCATCCGGGAGTGGGGTGCCGTATGCGTGACCGGGGCGCAGGACGTGATCGAGCATGTATCGCCGGTCGGGGAGGGGCTCGGTGCTCGGCGGCGCGGCCCTGCCTGGCCGCGGGACCGCCTGGATCCGGTGTCCGCGGCCGTGCTGGAGGCCGTCCCGGCGCGCGTCGGCGGCGGGCCGGCTGTGATAGCGGCCGCCGCGGGCGTCGACCTGAACACGGCCATCGGGTCCCTGGGTGCCCTTGCAGCCGCCGGCTTCGTCGAGCGCTGCGCGCGAGGCTGGCGAATTCGGAAGCTGGCCTGACACGCGCCCGCGCTGCCGGCCAAGCCAGGACAATGGCCGGACACTGAGAGCATGAATGTTTCCCCTGGCATGCCGGCGGCCCGCTCGCACCCGGTACGTGCGGGACGCGCCCGGCCGGGGCGCCCGGTGCCGGAACCGGCCCGGCGGGGGGCGGCTCCGGAGCCGACACCGCCCGGGTCGGTGTCGGCCGGCCCGACCCTGCGGGGGGCCGCAGCGGGACCTGCGCCGCCCGACGGGGGGCTGCCTGAATGGGCGAGCGAGCGTCTGGCGGATTTCGAGCGGCACCTGGCGGCGGAGCGCGGCCTGTCGCCGCATACAGTGCGGGCGTACCTGGGCGACGTGGCCGCGCTGCTCGAGCACGCCTGCCTGGGTGGGCTCGCTGACCTGGCCGCGCTGGACATCGGTGTGATCAGGGCCTGGCTCGCCGCCCAGCATGCGGGCGGTATGGCGCGCGCCACGCTGGCCCGCCGGGCCGCGGCCGCTCGGACGTTCACCGGCTTTGCGCACTCGCGCGGCTGGCTGGGCGGTGACCCCGGGCCGCTGCTCGGAACGCCGAAGCCCGTGCGCCGTCTCCCGAGCGTCCTGGCCAGGGAGCAGATGGCGACGGTGCTCGCGGACGGCGGCCCCGCGGCGCTGGCGGCGGGGGACCCGCGGGCCGTCGCGGTCGCGCGGCGTGATACCGCGATCATGGAGCTGTTCTACGCCACGGGCGTCCGGGTGAGCGAGCTGTGCGGGCTTGACATCGGCGATGTCGACGAGGACCGCCGGACGGTGCGCGTTCTGGGGAAGGGCGGGAAGGAGCGGGTTGTCCCGGTCGGCGTTCCCGCGGTCGGTGCGGTACGCCGCTGGCGTGAGGCGGGCCGCCCGCTGCTGGCCACCGAACGGTCGGGGGCGGCGCTGTTTGTCGGCGCGCGCGGCGGGCGGCTGGATCCGCGGACGGCCCGGCGGGTGGTGCACGCCAGGATCGCGGCCGCGGGTTCGGTGCCCGATACCGGGCCGCACGGGCTGCGCCACAGCGCGGCCACGCATCTGCTCGAGGGCGGCGCGGACCTGCGCAGTGTGCAGGAGATTCTCGGCCATGCGTCGCTGGCCAGCACGCAGATCTACACTCACGTGTCGCCCGAGCGCCTGCTGTCCGCCTATCGGCAGGCGCATCCGCGGGCCTGAGCGGCCGACGTGGCCGTCCGCCCGTGGTCCGTCCCGAGGGCCGGGCGGTGCCGGGCAGGCGGCATCGGCGTGTCGCCGGCATGTAGACTACGCAAGGGCTGTCGTGGTTCGCGCATGGCTGCGTGACGTCGGCGGCACAAATTCGCGCGTCCGCTTGCCGCCCAGGATGCCGGGACTCCGGCGCCCCGGCGGAGCGCATCTCACCGGTCCGCGGGATGACCTTCCCGCGGCGAGTGCGCTCGGGCGCCAGGAAGCAACCGAGAGGCGCCAGGTCCTTGCGGCGGGGCGCACGAGAGGAAAGGGGACACCGGCATGGCCCCGGTCGTCACCATGCGGCAACTGCTCGAGAGCGGCGTCCACTTCGGTCACCAGACCCGGCGCTGGAACCCGAAGATGAAGCGGTTCATCTTCACCGAGCGGAACGGCATCTACATCATCGATCTCCAGCAGTCGCTGGACTTCATCGACCGCGCCTACGAGTTCATCAAGGAGACCGTCGCGCACGGCGGCTCGGTCCTGTACGTCGGAACCAAGAAGCAGGCGCAGGAGGCGATCGCGGAGCAGGCCCGCCGGGTCGGGATGCCGTTCGTGAACCAGCGCTGGCTGGGCGGCATGCTGACCAACTTCACGACCGTGTACAAGCGGCTCCAGCGGCTCAAGGAGCTGGAAGAGATCGACTTCGATGACGTGTCCGGCTCCACGCTGACCAAGAAGGAGCTGCTGCACCTGAAGCGGGAGCGGGACAAGCTGGATCGCTCCCTGGGCGGCATCAGGGATATGTCCCGGGTGCCGAGCGCGCTGTGGGTGGTGGACACCAAGAAGGAGCACATCGCCGTCAGCGAGGCCCGCAAGCTGGGCATCCCGGTGATCGCGATCCTCGACACCAACTGCGATCCGGATGAGGTCACCTACCCGATCCCCGGGAATGACGACGCGATCCGCAGCGTTGCGCTTCTGACCAGGGTGGTGGCCGACGCGGTGGCCGATGGCCTGATCGCGCGGGCCGGCGCGGCCGTCGGCGAGGAGAAGCCCGCGCCGCCCGCCGACGGTGTGCTCGGCGCCGAGGAGCCGCTCGCCGAGTGGGAGCGTGCGCTGCTCGAGGGCAGGTCCGCCGATGGCGGTGATGCCGCAGGCGGTGGTCCCGCCGCGCTGACCGCAGCGAACGGGACAGCAGCGGCGGGCGACGCCACGGCGGCCGAGGCAGAGGCGGCCGCCAGTCCCGGGCCCGCGGCCGACGCGGCTCCTGCGAACGGCACCGCCCCGGCGGACGGCGCCAGCGCGCAGGCCTCGAGCGACTCGGACGCGGATCCCGCGGCCGGAGAGTCTGCCTGACCTGGCCGCCCACTCGGCCAGGTGCCGGGTTGGCCAGCTGCCCGACGAGATGCTGCCCACGACAAGCACGACAAGCACCACAAGATAGCGAGAGATGAGGAAATGGAGTACAGCGCGGCTGATGTAAAGCGGCTCCGGGAGCAGACGGGGGCCGGCATGCTCGATTGCCGGAACGCCCTGGTGGATGCCTCGGACTACGGGGGCGCCGTAGAGATCCTGCGTGTCAAGGGCGCGAAGGACGTCACGAAGCGGGCCGATCGCACCGCAGCGAACGGCCTGGTCACCGCCGCCCTCGACGGGAACAGCTCGGGCGTGCTCCTCGAGGTGAACTGCGAGACCGACTTCGTCGCGAAGACCGAGCTGTTCCAGCAGGTCGCGGCCGACATCGTCCAGGCGGCGCTGGCGTCAGATGTCGCCGACCAGCTGGCCGTGCTCGGACTGGAGGTTCACCCCGGCCAGACGGCCCAGGAGCTGATCGACGAGGCGGGCGCGTCGCTCAAGGAGAAGGTCGAAATCGGTCGGTTCGCGCGGTTCACTGGCGGCTATGTCACCAGCTACCTGCACAAGTCAGACCCCGGGCTCCCGCCGACCCTCGGCGTGCTGGTCCAGCTGGAGTCGGCGTCCCCCGAGGTCGGCCAGGACATCGCGCACCAGGTCGCGGCCATGCGCCCGCGCTACGTGACCCGCGACGAGGTGCCAGCGGACGTGCTGGCGAACGAGCGTCGTATCGCCGAGCAGATGACCCGCGAGGAGGGGAAGCCGGAGCAGGCGATCCCCAAGATCGTGGAGGGCCGCGTCAACGCGTTCCTCAAGGACGTCGTGCTGGTCGAGCAGGCTTCCGTCCGGGACCAGAAGAAGGCGGTCAAGCAGCTGCTGGCCGAGCACGATGCCACCGTTCGGGGGTTTGCCCGGTTCCAGATCGGGCAGGCCGGCTGAATCAGCACCCGGACCGGGCAGGCGGTGAGCGAGCCGGAGGAGCGCGGCGCCGCCTGGGCCGAGGAACGAGCGGCGAGGCAAGAGGGCGCCCGTGAAGGGGGAAGGGGCGCCGCAACGGCGCCCCGGAGGCGAGCGGGAGACGCGGCCAGCAGGACGAGGGAGGGATGCGCCCCGTGCAGGACGGCACGACCAGCCGGAACGGCGTCGCCACGGGCGGGAGACGCAGCACGGCCCCGGCAGACGGAGCGGCCATGCCCGGAGAGGCGCATCTCAGCTGGCACCGCGTGGTGCTGAAGCTCTCCGGCCAGGCGTTCGCCGGCGGCGAGCCGCTGGGGATCTCCCCTGACGCCGTGGTGCACATCGCCAAGGAGGTCTCGGCGGCCGCCCAGGAGGGCATCCAGGTCGCGGCGGTGGTCGGCGGCGGCAACATGTTCCGCGGCGCGGCGCTGTCGCAGCGTGGCATCGACCGGTCCCGCGCCGACTACATGGGGATGCTCGGCACGGTCATCAACTGCCTGGCGCTGCAGGACGTGCTCGAGAAGCGGGGCGTGGAAACCCGCGTGCAGACCGCGATCACCATGGGTCAGGTCGCGGAACCCTACATACCGCGGCGGGCAATCCGGCACCTGGAGAAGGGCCGGGTCGTGATCTTCGGAGCCGGGCTGGGCGCGCCCTTCTTCTCGACCGACACCTGTGCGGCCCAGCGCGCGCTCGAGATCGGGGCCGAGGCCGTGCTCAAGGGCACCCAGGTCGACGGGGTCTACGACGCCGATCCCCGGCAGATGCCGGACGCGGTCCGCTTCCACCGGCTGGATTACGCCGAGGTGCTCCGCCGGGAGCTGCGGTTCATGGACGCCACGGCGGTCAGCCTCTGCATGGACAACGACCTTCCGATCGTGGTCTTCGACCTGATGCGCGAGGGCAACGTGGTGCGCGCTGTGCATGGTGAGAGGATCGGGACGCTGGTCAGCCGGTTCGCGCGCTGATGGCTCGGCGTGGCATGATTCCCGGGCCGGGCGCACCATGGGAAACACACGGTGCGCGGACAGGACGCGCACCGGGACGCCCACCAAGGCACAGGAGCCGCAGTGATTGACGATACCCTCCTCGAAGCCGAGGAGAAGATGGAGAAGGCCGTCGCGGTCGCCAAGGAGGAGTTCGCCGGCATCCGCACCGGCCGGGCGCATCCTTCGATGTTCAACAAGATCACGGCCGAGTACTACGGGACCCAGACGCCCGTGAACCAGCTGGCTTCGTTCCATATGCCAGAGCCGCGGATGGTGATTGTCCAGCCATTCGACAAGGCGTCGCTGGCATCGATCGAGAAGGCGATCAGGAACAGCGACCTTGGCGTCAACCCGTCCAATGACGGCGCGATCATCCGGATCGTCTTCCCCGAGCTCTCCGAGGAGCGCAGGCGGGAGTACATCAAGATCGCGCGGCACAAGGCGGAGGACGGCCGGGTCTCCATACGCAACATCCGCAGGCACGCCAAGGACTCGCTCGACAAGCTGGTCAAGGGCGGCGATGCGGGCGAGGACGAGGGGCGCCGGGCGGAACGGGAGCTCGACGATCTCACGCACACCTATGTCACACAGGTAGACGAGCTGCTCAAGCACAAGGAAGCCGAGCTCCTCGAGGTATAGCGTGCGACACGACGAGCTCGCCCACGGTGAGGCCGACCCGGTGAGCGAGCGCAAGCCGAGCCGCACGGGCCGCAACCTTCCCGTGGCAGCGGCCATCGGCATCGCGCTCGGCGGCCTCGTGCTGCTCACCCTGTTCACGGTGAAGGCCACGTTCCTCGCCTACGTGGGTGCCATCGTGACCGTGGCGCTCTGGGAGCTGCGCCAGGCCCTCCTGGAGCGCGGGATCAGCCTGCCGCTGATCCCGATCATCGCGGGCGGCGCGGCCATGTTCACGCTGGCCTACTGGTACGGCGCCCAGGCCGCCCTGGCGGCGGTGGCGGTCACCGTCGTGGTGCTCATGGCGTGGCGGCTGCCCGGGGGGACCACCGGCTACCTGCGCGACCTGAGCGCGAGCGTCTTCATCCTCGCGTACCTGCCGCTGATGGCCGTGTTCGTGGCGCTCATGCTGTCGGCCCCCGACGGGGCGCGCCGGGCGCTCACCTTCGTCATCCTTACCGTCTGCAGCGACGTGGGCGGCTACTTCGCCGGGATCCTCGTCGGGCGGCACCTCATGGCCCCGGCCATCAGCCCGAAGAAAACCTGGGAGGGCTTCGCAGGGTCGGTGGTGGCCTGCATCGCCGCCGGCGCGATCACGCTGCCGACGCTGCTGCACGGCCACGTCTGGCAGGGCCTCATCCTGGGCGCCGCCGCGGTCGCCGCGGCGACCCTCGGCGACCTCGTCGAGTCCATGATCAAGCGGGACCTCGAGATCAAGGACATGGGCTCGGTGTTCCCCGGGCACGGCGGCGCCATGGACCGGATCGACTCGCTGCTGGTCATGGCCCCCGTGGCCTGGCTGCTCCTGAAGGTGTTCCTCCCGCATTAGCACGCGGGGAGCGCTATCCGACCACCCAGCTGCGGCGCTGAGCGGCGAGATGGTTGATCAGGCTGGTCGGCCCGCGCTCGGCGACCAGCATGCGCTCCCGCTCGCTGACCGGGACGACCCAGAGCCACCTGACCGGCTCCCCGCCGAACGAGAACCCGGAAAGATCGGGCACGTCGGGTCCGAGGAGGCTGCCGGGCTTGTCCAGGAGCAGCACCGCCTCGCCCCCGCCGCCGAGCGGGAACGTGGTCGGCTCGTGGTACCAGGGAACGCAGTGGCCTGGCCCGAGCCAGGTCATCTCGCGCCAGGGGTACTGGCCGAGCCACAGGAAGATCCGCGCCGCCTCCGTGCTCTGCATCGTGGTCGCGATGGCCAGCTCGACCCGCGCGCCCCCGAGCGCGTGGTCGCCCGCCTGCTCGATCACCGGCATCCGCTGGCAGCTCATCCCGACCGTGGACAGCACGGTGTACGGCCGCATCGCGGTGGGAGGACGCTCGGAGACGCCGACCAGCGGCTGCTTGCCGCCACCCACGTCCCAGTACCTGGCACCCGGCCCGAGCCTGCCCAGCAGGTGGCCGAGCACGGCCTGCTGGAACCCCGCCCAGGCGCTCTTGTCGGCCCGCCATCGCCAGAAATCCTGGGCAGCGGCCGCCCGCGGCCCCAGGCCCTCCATCGCGTCATCGAGCGACCAGCCGAAGGGGGTCTGGCCGATCACGTCCCGGCAGTAGCCAGGCATCCCCCCGGCCATGTCGGACCAGCCGGGCAGCACCGCCAGCAGGCCGCCGTACTCGAGGATCACCACGCCGTCGCCCTCCTCGAGCCACAGCGCCCGCAGTGCCCCCGGCTCGAGCATGGGCCTGCCGTCCGGGTGCTTGGTGTGCGCCGCCGGCATCACCGGGGCCTCTCCGGCATTCAGCCGTTCCAGGTCGGGCGTTTCGGGAGCCGGCACGTGGTTGGCGATCCAGGTGGCCGCGATCGGGCCGGTCGAGGAGTGCAGGTACGCCGCGGTGGTGACGCCGTCGCACTCCACGACCACGCGGCGGCTCGCGTAAGGGCTCTCGCTCTCCAGCAGGATCTGAGCCCCCCCGGCGACGGCTATCCTGGACTGGCTGGCCCCGCGGCGCAGTGTCGGCATGGCACGAAATCTACAGACTTTGCTGCAGGTCAGCCTCGTGATACGGGCGGATCGTTACAGGTTTGGCACAGCGCAAGGCAGCAGATTTGACGGACATAACGCAACCGCCTCGGGCGGTCCCGCAGCCCATCCCGCTGCCTGACCGGGGCAAAGACCACGGGACGCTGCTGGCCGTCGCGCGGCCCGGCCAGGATCCGCCTGCTGTCGCCCGGCCGCCGCGGCATCTGGCGGACCTCGATCCCGGGGAGCGGCGCGCGGTCGCGGAGCAGCTCGGCGAGCGGCGCTTCCGCGGTGATCAGCTCTCGCGGCACTACTTTGCCCGGCTGACCGACGATCCCGGCGACATGACCGACGTCCCAGCCAGCGCCCGCGTGCCGCTGGCCGAGGCGTTGCTGCCCCGCCTGCTCACCGCCGAGCGCGAGTTCAGCTGCGACCAGGGCCAGACCCGCAAGACGCTGTGGCGCGCGTTCGACGGCGCGTACGTGGAATCGGTGCTGATGCGTTATCCGGACCGGGTGACGATCTGCGTGTCCTCGCAGGCCGGGTGCGGAATGGCGTGTCCGTTCTGCGCCACGGGCCAGGCCGGGCTGACCCGTAACCTGTCCGCCGCCGAGATCGTGGCGCAGGTGGTGGCCGGGGCCAGGGCACTGGCCCAGGGCGAGGTGCCCGGCGGGCCGGGCCGGGTCTCCAATGTCGTGTTCATGGGCATGGGCGAGCCGCTTGCCAACTACTCCCGCGTGCTCGCCGCGGTGCGGCGGATCACCGACCGGGTCCCGGACGGGCTCGGCATATCCCGGCGAGGGGTCACGATCTCGACCGTGGGCCTGGTCCCCGCCATCGCCAGGCTGGCCAGCGAGCGGCTGCCGGTGCGGCTCGCGGTGTCTCTGCACGCGCCGGACGACGAGTTGCGCGACGAGCTTGTGCCGGTCAACCGGCGCTGGAAGGTCGCCGAGGTGCTGGACGCGGCCTGGGCGTACGCGGCGGCGACCGGGCGCCGGGTCTCGATCGAGTACGCGCTGATCCGCGACATCAACGATCAGGCCTGGCGGGCCGAGGCGCTCGCCGGCCTCCTTTCCGGTCGGCTTGCCCACGTGAACCTGATCCCGCTGAACCCCACGCCGGGGTCGAGGTGGACGGCGTCGGATCCCGATGTGATGGTGGAGTTCGAGAGCCGGCTGGCGCGGCGGGGCATTCCGGTGACCGTCCGCGACACCAGGGGAACCGAGATCGACGGGGCCTGCGGCCAGCTTGCCGCCCGGGCGGCGCCCGCGGCAGGCGGGAACGGCGGGTAGGGCTATCTGAGGCGAGCCCGCAGCGGGTACCGTTATCGGCCATGTCGTGGAGGCGCGCTCTCGGCCGGTGGCGGCGTGCCGTCCTCTCCGCCCTGGTGCACCGGGCGTGGCGGGCGCTGCAGCAGGCGGGATCGATCTCGCCCGAGTCCCCGGCGGGACGCAGGTTCGCGGCGTTCGGCGCGCGCTCGATGATGGCCTTCCCGACCGGTGCCGTGTTCGGCGAGCGCTGGATCGAGATCGGGGACGACACCATGATCGCGGCGCAGGTGACGCTCTGCGCGGGCATGATGCCCGGGCACGACCTGGGCGACAAGCCGGTGCTGCACGTCGGCGACCGGTGCGTCATCGGGCGCGGCAGCCACATCGTGGCGCACCAATCGATTCTGATCTCCGATGACGTGTTCACCGGCCCCTACGTCTACATCACCGACCAGAACCACAGCTACGCGGACCCGGACATGCCGATCGGGCGGCAGTGGCCGGTGAACATGGCGGTGTCGATCGGCGCGGGCACCTGGCTCGGCGCCGGCGCGGTGGTCCTGCCCGGTGCGTGCATCGGCAGGAACGTGGTGGTGGCCGCCGGCTCGGTCGTCCGCGGGACCGTTCCCGACCGGTGTGTGGTGGCGGGAGTTCCGGCCCGGATTGTCCGGGAATATGTCTCCGGGACGGGCTGGGCCCGGCCGGCGAGCTGACCGGACTGTCAGTTTCTTGCGGTGGCGAGCCCGGAATTCTGTCACGATGGGTGTTCGATGGTTTACTTAGAGGCACGAGGCGATCTCGTGGCGACCGCCGCATACCAGCCTGAGCCGGCGGCCGCCGCGGCGGCACGCCGTTTCGTGCGCGACACGCTGCGGCTGTGGGACCTGACCGGGCGGTCTGCCCGCCAGGACGCGCTTGTGGACGACGCGGTGCTGCTGACCAGCGAGCTTGTGACCAACGCGGTGCTGCACGCCGGCACCCCGGTGCAGGTCACGTGCAGGCTGGTCGGCGATCAGCCGGACGTGGCGGTCGAGATAGCCGTGCTGGACCGTGGCCCGGCGCAGCTGCATCCCGCCCTGCCGCGTACCGCCGCGGAGGCGGCCGAGCGAACCAGCGGACGCGGGCTTCAGCTCCCGTACGAGCTCGCCTCGGCCTGGGGCGTGACCTACGCCCGCGCCGCCAAGGCCGTATGGTTCCGCCTGGGCCTCGCCGAAGCCGCCAGCTGAGACCCCTGGCCGGACCGGGTCGCAGAGTCCCAGGGAGTGGTGTCGGTGGCCCGTCGACCCCGCTCTGTGGGGGTCGGTGGCCCATCGACCACACGGCCAGCCTGCGCGGGATACGGCGAAAGCCGCATAACGGGCGGCCGCCGGACCTGATGGCGGTCGGCCGGGCCACGGCAGGCGTAGTCAGGCACATGTGAGGCCAGACGCTTCGCGCTGGCTGCAGCGGCGGGCCGGACCAGGCTGGGGCTCAGCGGGAGGTGCTGCCTGGCCTGGTGCTGTTGCGGCGGTCGCGGGCGTCGTCGCGTCGGCGCTTGCCGCCGCGGCCCTCGTCCTGGGTCCCGGCCAGCTGCGGGGTGAAGACCTCGCCGCGCAGCGCCCGCTCGACGAGGTCTACGGCCCGCGCGGTCTCGACCAGACGGCCGCCCTCGGTGCGGTAGGCCGCCAGCACCGCGTCCATGCCGCTGGGCGGCAGGTGGCTGCCGAGCTCGGCGCGGGCGGTCCGGTACCCCTCGCGCGCGCCCTGCACACATGCGGCCACGTGATGCCGGGCCAGCGTGGCCAGGGCCACCGGGTGCCGGCGCAGCACGCCGTGCAGCCGGTAGTCGGGCGGCACGACATCGAGCAGCCAGGTCAGCGCCGTCTCCTCGAACCCCTCGCTGCCCGGCGGATGCACGCCGGCGGGCCACCCGGGCGGAACATACGCTGCCACGGGCCTAGGCTACCCCAGCTCGCGCATGTTCCGAACATACATTCGATTGCGGCCACGGCGGCCAGCCCGGACATCTCGCGCTCACCTTACAGCGCCCTGACATTGATGATCCCGGGCCGGAACCCGCCTCCCGCGGACGTCGCTCTCCGCGGCGGGTTCCGGCCCGGGATCGGCCGTGGCCGCGTGCTGACGCACACGGCTATCACGGGGCTCATGCGTGCCGGGCGGCCGCCTGGCGCCGGCGCACGGGTACCGCGTGGGTGACCAGGCTGTGGCGGGTGCGGTGCTCGCCTCGGGCCTGGCGGGCCTGCCGGGCGCGCTCGTGCGATGCGGCCTGGGCCATCATGTCCCGGACATGCTCCTCCGCGAGTGCTGAGTTCATGGTCGCGTGCATTGCGTCTCCTCATGTTCCCTGAGCCGCCTCCCGCGGCCTCATGACGTCTACGTTCGTCGTAAGGGGGCGCCCGGCACATCGGACGGATGCCCTATCTTGGCCCGCACCGGACGCCTTAGGGCGCGGGCACCCTGAGGGCCTGCCTTAGGTGCCCGCCTAGGCCCCTGTGACCGGCCGGGATGACCGGGAGGCGGTTATCCGTTATGTATGGCTGGACGCGTAAGCTGTACCCGCCAGAGTCCTGGCGCTTCCTCGTGCTAACCCGGAGTCCTTCTCCATGCCTGCTCGCTCAGCCCAGCTTGTTACCCGCGATGACCTGCGCAATGTCGCGATCGTCGCGCACGTCGACCATGGCAAGACCACCCTGGTCGACGCGATGCTGTGGCAGTCCGGGGCGTTCCGGGCGGGCGCCCAGGTCGCCGACCGGGTGCTCGACTCCGGCGACCTGGAGCGCGAGAAGGGCATCACTATCCTGGCCAAGAACACCGCGGTAAGCCACGGCGGGCTGACGATCAACATCGTGGACACGCCGGGGCACGCGGACTTCGGCGGCGAGGTCGAGCGCGGGCTGTCCATGGTCGACGGGGTCCTGCTGCTGGTCGACGCCAGCGAAGGCCCGCTGCCGCAGACCAGGTTCGTGCTGCGCAAGACCCTGGAGGCCCGGCTGCCGGTCATCCTCGTGATCAACAAGGTGGACCGGCCTGACGCGCGGATCGCCGAGGTCGTGGACGCGTGCTACGAGCTGTTCCTCGACCTGGACGCGACCGAGGAGCAGATCGAGTTCCCGATCGTCTACGCGTCGGCGCGGGCCGGCCGGGCCTCGATGAGCCGACCGGAAGACGGCACCCTCCCCGACTCGCCGAACCTCGAGCCGCTGTTCGAGGTCCTGCGGCAGACCGTGCCCGCGCCCGCCTACGACCCGGACGAGCCGCTGCGCGCGCACGTGACCAACCTGGACGCCTCGTCCTACCTGGGCCGGATCGCGCTGTGCCGGGTACACAGCGGGCAGATCGCCCGAGGCCAGCAGGTGGCGTGGTGCCGCAGGGACGGCTCGGTCGAGCGGGTGAAGATCAGCGAGCTGTTCCGGACGGAGGCGCTGGAGCGGGTGCCCGCGGCCACGGCGTCGGCCGGGGACATCATCGCGGTGGCCGGCATCAGCGACATCATGATCGGCGAGACGCTGGCCGACGTCGATGACCCGCGCCCGCTGCCGCTGATCAGCGTGGACGAGCCCGCGATCTCCATGACCATCGGCGTGAACACCTCGCTGCTCGTAGGCCGGGACAAGGGGTCGAAGGTGACCGCCCGGATGATCAGGGACCGCCTTGACCGCGAGCTGGTCGGCAACGTGTCGATCCTGGTGCTGCCCACCGGCCGGCCCGACACCTGGGAGGTGCAGGGCCGTGGCGAGCTGGCCCTCGCCGTGCTGGTGGAGACCATGCGGCGCGAGGGCTACGAGCTGAGCGTGGGCCGGCCGACCGTGGTGACCCGCCAGGTTGACGGCGCCCTGCACGAGCCGGTGGAGCGGATGACCGTGGACGTCCCCGAGGAGTACCTCGGCGCGGTCACCGCGCTGCTCGCCCAGCGCAAGGGCCGGATGGAGAACATGACCAACCACGGGACCGGCTGGGTGCGGCTGGACTTCGTGGTGCCCGCCCGGGGGCTGATCGGGTTCCGCACCCAGTTCCTCACCGACACCCGCGGGACCGGCATCGCCCACCACGTCTTCGACGGTTACGAGCCCTGGTCGGGGCCCCTGCGGATGCGGCCGACCGGGTCGCTGGTCGCCGACCGCTCGGGCCGGGCCACGCCGTACGCCATGTTCTCGCTGCAGGAGCGCGGCACGCTGTTCGTCGAGCCGGGGACCGAGGTGTACGAGGGCATGATCGTCGGCGAGAACTCCCGCTCCGACGACATGGACGTGAACATCAGCAAGGAACGCAAGCTGACCAACGTGCGCCAGTCCTCCGGCGAGGAACTCGAGCGGCTGATCCCGCCGCGGCTGCTCTCGCTGGAGCAGGCGCTGGAGTTCTGCGCGGACGACGAGTGCGCCGAGGTTACCCCGTCCGCGGTCCGGCTGCGCAAGACCGTGCTGGACGCGAAGGAGCGGGCCCGGCTGCGGGCGCGCCGTTCCCGCGGCGAGGAGCCGCGTCCGCCGTTCTGATCAACGCCATTACTCAACGGGTACCAGAAACGACGCTTAATAATTTTCCATAACGGAGGTTGTGCTGCTGGACTGGAGGCTGAAGCCAAAGGGGGGCG
>DASYXX010000463.1:0-2720 GCA_035934395.1 Streptosporangiaceae bacterium | reverse complement strand
GGTGCCGTCTCGGTCCACAACGCCGCCGCGGCCTCGCCCGAGCCGCTGTCGACGGCGGGCCCGTACTGGGCGACCAGCTGCATGATCTCGACCTGGTCCGCCAGGGCGCGGACCCTTGCGGCCAGCATGTCGACCGTGGCGCGAAGCTCGGCGATCTCGCTCATCCGGCCTTCCTCTCGGCGGCGGGTTGGTGTCGGCCTCGATGGCCGTCAGCGCGGCTGTTGCAGGTAGACGTCGAGGTGGCGGATCTTGCCGTCTTCGTGGAACTCGTAGACCGACAGTGAGTTGACCACGGCGACGCCGCCGGGGCGGGTATGGTTCCTCGATCTCGAGGTAGACCAGGCCGGGCAGCTCGGAGACCTGCCGCACGGTTGTGTCGAAGCCCATGGACGCGGCGGCCCACTGAGTCAGGAACCCGGTGTACTGCTGCCAGTTCATGATCTCCAGCCAGGTGCCGACCCTCTCGAAATCGCAGGTGGCCACGAACTCGGCCAGCGGGGTCCAGCCGGATGGCGTGAACCCTGGTTCTCTGGCCGCCTTGACCAGCTGCTTCAGGGTTGCCTCGAAACCGAGTACCGCGCGGGACAGCGGGCCGTCACCGCTGCTGCCTGCGTCGTTGCTGGTCACGGTCATTGCGCCCGTGCCGGGCGCGGGCCCCGCGGCAGGATGTGGGGGAGGTCTTCGGTGGTCAGGATCCCAGGGGGCGCGGCGCACACGTAGGGGATGGCGTTGACCGGGCCGTTGGCGTTGTAGGCGGGGACGAACGAGGCGAGGTCGTCGAGCGGGACGGGCAGCGGCATGGCGATATCGAACGGCGCGTCTCCGTGGATGCGCACGCGCCAGCCGGTGGGCCGCAGGTCCCAGGGAGGGTCGGTGTCCCCGGTGACGTACGCGTACTGGGTGAAGCGGATGACCTCGGCGCCGTCGCTGCGGCCGGTGATGACGACTTTCTGGGCGGCCGCGGTCCCGGCCTTGATCTCGCCGGACACGATCGTGGTGTCCTGGCGCGCAGCGGCGGCCCCGCCGGTGGCCGTCCACTCGTCGATGGCGAAGCCAGCCGCGTCGGCGAGCACGGTGAGCGGCGGCTGGTACTCGCCGAACAGGTGGGTCTTGCGCCGGTCCGGGTCGAACTCGCCCAGCGGCTTGCCGAAGCGCATCTGCTCCATGACCATGTGCGGCGAGGGGCGGCGGGACAGGTCCCCGAATTCCTCGATCTCGATGCCGTCGACCTTGCGCTGCACCGACAGCAGGGCGAGCGGGAGCGTCTCGGTGATGAAACCGGGGTCACTGCCCGACGGCCAGATGGAGGACTGACCCTTTTCGCACGCCGCCAGCACCCTGGCCCGCCCGTCGTCGCCGAGCCGCACACCGCGGGCGAACAGGTCCGTGCAGGTGGTGACGATGTTGGTGCCCGATTCGAGCAGCGGCACGATGTCATCAAGAAGCTCGGCCTGGGTCAGGCCCGCGCGGCTCGGACCGGTTCCCGTCGCCCTGGGCATGTAGATGGCGCAGTCCGCGCCCAGGCCCAGGATCGCCGCGCGGTCGGTGGTCGCCGCGATGCCGGCCGGGCCCTCGCCGCACAGTTCGCCCGCGTCGACGCCGTCCTTCCCGGGGTCGTACACCAGCACCCCGACCAGGTCCAGGGACGGGTGCCGGATCACCTCCCGCAGAGCGCGCAGGCCGGTATTGCCGGTGGCCCACTGGACGACCCTGTAGCGAGGCGCGGTCATGTGGTTCTCCCCTGCCTTGCCGGCTAATCGACTAGGACAGTAGCCGAACGGCTAGGCTCAGGCAAGGCCGCTCTACCAATAGGAGAATGTGGTTTTCACTCCCGGTCACCGCGAGCGGGGAAGCTGGCCGCTATCGGAGCTGGCCTCTGACGGCGGCGCACACGCCGCCGTCGATCAGGACGTCGGTGCCGTTCACGAAGCTGGCCTCCGCGGACAGCAGGAACGCGACGACCGCGGCGACCTCGTCGGCCCGGCCCTGCCGGCCGAGCGGGGTCAGCTCCACGAGCCTGGCCATGGTCGGGTGGCTCGCCGCTTCCTGCCGGCCCTGAGGCGTGTCGATGATGCCGGGGGAGACCGAGCAGATCCGAGCCCCGGCCGGGCCGAGGCGCACCGCCTCCTGCCGCACGAAGCGTTGCACGCCGTGCTTGGCCCAGGCGTAGGCGATCCCCGTGTCCTCGATGGCCGGGCCGAGTGCCTCGCGGAGCCGGTCCAGGAACCGCTCGCCGAGCGGGTCGTCGAGGACCTCCGCGACGGCCGGGGCGAGCTCGGAGCTGGCGAGCAGCGGCGCCATCGACGCGAAGCACACCATCGCCGTCCCGTTGGCGGCCAGCGGGCGGAGGGCCTCCGCCAGCATCGCCGTCCCGACGAGGTCGACGGTGAGGATACGGCGCCAGTCGGCCATGGTGGGCGAAATCCCCGCGGCATGGGCCACGGCCCGCAGCGTGCCCAGCCCCCGGACCCGGGCCGCCAGCCGGTCGAGGCCGTCGCGGTCGGTGATGTCCAGGATGAACGGCTCGGCCGCGGCGCCCTGGCCGGACGCCGTGAGTTCGCGGGCGGCCGTGGTAACGCTCACCTCATCCCGGTCCACGAGCAGCAGCGCGTCCACCTGCGCAGCCAGCCGCCGCGCACAGGCCAGTCCCATGCCGCGCCCGGCGCCGGTCGCGATGCCAACGGTCGCCATGCGAACCTTCCTCCCTGTTCATCAGGCTC
>DASYXX010000936.1:0-2507 GCA_035934395.1 Streptosporangiaceae bacterium | reverse complement strand
TGGTCAGCGCGAAGGCGCTGACCACGGGGAGCAACCCGGACTTCGACACGATCGCGTTCAACACCGCGTTCCGTGACCATCCCGCGGATCTCATCTGGGACGGCACGGGAGTCCGCGTCGCGTTCCGGGGCAACCACTGCGGGACGTCCATCCCGCCGGGGCTCTGCCACTGACGCTGCGGTTCAGGTCAGCGCCCGGTGCCATCGCTGGCACCGGGCGCTGCCATGAGCCCGGCGGCCGGCTCCCGTGCGAGGATCGCGTGACGCGCCCGCCCGCACCCGGCCGCTATAGCGACTGCCGGTCGAGCACGGCGGCCGCGGAGCCCAGCGCCGGGCGCTCGTCGCCCTCGAGTTCGCCGATAACCTCGTTCAGCCAGGCGATCTTCCTGGCGCGGGCCCTGCGGACGATGGCCCGGCCGGCCGTGGTCAGCTCCACCACGCACCCCCGCCCGTCGCTGGGATGCGGCCCGCGCCGGACCAGGCCGGCCGACTCGAGTCCCTGCACGGCCTGGGTGACCGTCGGCTGGGTGACCCGTTCCTCCCGGGCGAGCTCGCCCACCCGCAGCGGCCCGTGGTAGCGCAGCGTGGCCAGCAGCGAGAACCGGGCCGGGGACAGCCCCAGCTCGTCGTCGAGCTCCCGGAACTTCCGCGCCGCGTGCTGCAGGGCGAGGTAAAGCTGCTCAGCCACGTCCACTCGACACAGGATAACTCCATAGGTAACCTATGGAGATGCAGACCGTTGATCATCTTCTGGCCGCGGTGCTCGACGGTGAGGCGCAGCGAGCCGCCGAGTTCCTCCGCGCAGATCCGGGCCTGCTGCGGGCGCGCAACATGTTCGGCGTTTCCGCGGTCCACGCCGCGCACTTCACCGGCCGGGCCGACCTCGCGACCAGGCTGCTGCCGTCGGACCCGCCGGACTTGTTCCTCGCCGCGGAGCTGGGCCGCCTCGATGTCATCGACGACCTGCTGGGCAGGCAGCCCGGCCTGGCCCTGGAGTTCGACGACCGGGGCTCGACCGCGCTGCACGGCTCCTGCTACTGGGGCCAGGCGCAGGCCGCCCGGCGGCTGCTGCGCGCCGGCGCCGACCCCTCGGCGCCGACCCGGGACCAGTTTCTCCAGATCGCCCCGCTGGGCTCGGCCATCGCGACCACGCCGGGCGTGCCCCAGCCCAGCGACGACGAGGACGCCGTGCTCGCGCTGGTCCGGCTCCTCCTGGAGCACGGCGCCGATCCGCACCAGGCTCGCCGGGACGGGATGACGCCGCTGCACAGCGCGGCCTGGCGGGGCCTGGGCCGCGTTGCGCAGGAGCTCATCGACGCCGGCGCCAGCCCGTCGGCCGTCGCCACGGCCGGCCCGCACGAGGGCCAGACTCCCGCCGACACGGCCCTGTCCCAGGGATACATCGTGCTCGCCGCCCGGCTCGATACCGGAGCGGAGCAGGTCGCCAGCCCGTACGGCTGAACAACCGGCGTTAGAATCTGGCTCGGCGCTGCCGGAAACGGCCGCCAGGAGATCTGCGGAGGTCGGGCCGATGCAGCCGGTCATTGACACGACGAAAGCGCACTCGGCCCGGGTGTACGACTACTACCTGGGCGGCAAAGACCATTTCGCCGCCGACCGGGAGACCGCGCAGAAGGCGATGCAAAGCTGGGGCGCGGTGCGCACGGCGGTGCGCGAGAACCGCGCTTTCCTCGGCCGTGCCGTCCGGTACCTGGTCGCCGAGGCGGGGATCCGTCAGTTCCTGGACATCGGCACCGGCCTGCCGAGCGCCAACAACGTGCACGAGGTCGCGCAGGCCGTGTCGCCGGACTCCCGCGTGGTCTACGTGGACAACGACCCGATCGTGCTCGCCCACGCCCGGGCGCTGCTGAACAGCGCCCCCGAAGGCCGGACCGCCTACATCAACGCGGACCTGCGTGAGCCGGAGCAGATCCTGGCCAGTCCCGCCGTGGCCGAGACGCTCGACCTTAGCCGCCCGGTCGCGCTCATGCTCGTCGCGATCCTGCACTTCCTGACCGACGCCGACGATCCGGCGGGCGTGGTTGCCACCCTGCTCGGCGCGCTGGGCCCGGGCAGCTATCTGGTCGCCTCCCACGTCACGCCCGAGCACGACCCCGCGGGGGTGGGCGGGCTCGTGCGCACCTACCGGGAGGCCGGCATCCCCGCCCAGGCCAGGACCGCCGCCGAGTTCGCGGCGCTGGCCTTCCGCGGGCTGGAGATGGTCGACCCGGGCGTGGTGCTCGTCTCAGAGTGGCGCCCTCAAGCCGGGCCGCGGCCGCCGGCCGCCGAGGTCAACTGGTACGGCGGGCTGGCCGGCCGGCGTCACGACAGTGCCGAACAAGAGACGCTGACGACCCCGCCGGCGTTGCAATGGCAAAGCCGCGACAATGAGGCATGATGCCCGCGGGCGAGGTAGTGCGGATAGTCGACCTGCTCGAGGCCCAGGGCCTGCAGGTCTGGCTCGATGGCGGCTGGGGAGTTGACGCGCTCGTCGGCAGGCAGACAAGG
>DASYXX010000429.1:0-2660 GCA_035934395.1 Streptosporangiaceae bacterium | reverse complement strand
GGCCGCGCTGGCCAGCCCGGCCAGCCGCGACCACGGTCCCCGCGGCGCCGCGATCAGCCAGACGCCGATCCCGACCTGGATCCCGACCGCCGAGGCGCCCGCCTGGATCGGGTGGTCCGACCAGCTCGTGCCCGCCCAGTTCACAACGTGCTGCACCCAGCCGGGCGAGTTCGCCGCGGTGGGCTCGACCACCTGTGAGGGGAGGCCGACGGCCATGGCCGGCTGCGCCTGCAGCAGCCCGTCGAAGATCCACAAGACGCCGAAGCCGATCCGCAGCAGCTGGCGCCAGGCCGGCTCCGGGTCAGCGCTGGACGCCCGGGCCGCGCCCGGCCGCAGCCATTCCCTGACCGCGACCCAGGCCACCGCCAGCAGCGCGAAGACGAGGAACACGATGATGCCCTGGTGCAGCAGCGCATTGCGGAACGCGGCGACCAGCGTCGGATTGCTGCTGTTAAGCCCGGAGTTCATGCCAGGCAACGCGAGTCACCCCCCACCCCTACCCGGGCAGCGCGGGCGGCGCGGCGTTCGCCGACAGCGACCGGCTCGCGTTCTCGATGATCGAGTCCACGGCGGCGCGCTGCGCGTCGAGCCGGGAGATGGCCCGCTGCAGCGCCGCCATCGCGCTGCTCCTGGCCCGCGCGTCCC
Organism: Streptosporangiaceae bacterium; assembly: GCA_035934395.1. Lineage (GTDB taxonomy): Bacteria > Actinomycetota > Actinomycetes > Streptosporangiales > Streptosporangiaceae > JASHPR01. Next base: position 2,015 of record DASYXX010000429.1, on the reverse strand, counting down.
TGGCCCGCAGCACGGCGACGACATCGGTCTGCACGTCGATGGCGTCGGGAGCCGCCCAGTTCACCAGGCCGGTGACCACGCGGCTCAGGTGGAAGCTGGCCAGCGACTCGGTGACCTGGTACTGGTCCAGGTCGTCGAGCGGCATGCTGTTCGCGGGCGAGCAGTTGCTCGCGCCGTAGGCCGCGATGCTGATCGTGTCCTTGACCTCCGAGGTCTTCGGGCTGGGGAGCGGCCCGAGCCCGCGCAGGGCGGTCAGCGACTCGCCGACGCCGCCCGCGCAGGACTGGATGTCGGTTCGCATGTCGGCCAGGAACGCGCGCAGGTCCGCCGCGCGCTGCGACGGCGAGGGCCGGTGCGCCAGCCCGACAAGCACCGCCGCCACGACGAGCGCGGCCACCGCCAGCAGCAGCCAGCGCGGGGTCCGGCCGACCGGCCACCGGCCGCGGCGGATCGGCACGTACGGCGGCTCCGTGCGCACGGGGGGAGACACCGGTCAGCTCCCGCCGGCGGCAAGGGTGCCCGGCCGGCCGTCGATCAGGGCCACGCCCGCGGCCAGCGTCTGCGCGCTGACGTCGCCGAGGACCCGCTTGACGATGCGGTGCCTGGAGTCGAGAAAGAACGTCTCCGGAATCCCGATCTCGCTGACGCCGTAGGCGTCGGCCACGGCCGGGGTGGACTCAAAGCCCACTGGGTAGGTGACGCCGTTGGCCGCGAGGAAGCGGCGGGCCGAGGCGGCCTTGTCGTCCGCGTCCACGCCGATGATCACGACGCCCCCCCGCGACGCGCGGTAGAACCTGGCCAGCAGCGGGGTCTCGTGCCGGCACGGGGTGCACCACGACGCGAAGAAGTTCAGGATCACCGGCTGCCCTCGGTAGGCGCTCAGCGATATCTGCTGCACCGGATCGCGCAGGGACGGCAGGCTGAACGCCGGGGCGGGCGGCGGCGGGGCGGCCGGGCTCTTGTGCCCGGCGGTGGCGTCGATCGCGATGACCGCGGTCACCAGGGCGGCGCCGGCGGCGACCACGGCCATGAGCTTCCCGCTCGGGCGCTTGCGGCCAGTCAGCATGAGCCCGAACATAGTACCTACCCGCCCTCCCGCCCTAGCCCGCCCTCCCGCCCTAGGACGCAAGCTAGGACGCAAGCTGGTACCCGGCACCTCGCACCGTCTTGATCAGCTCGAAGCCGAGCTTCGAGCGCAGCCGCCGGACGCACACGTCGACCACGTTGGAGCCGGGGTCGAAGTCGTAGCCCCAGATCGAGGCCAGCAGCTGGTCCTTCGACACCGAGTGGCCTGCGTGCCCCATGAGCTCGCGGAGCAGGAGGAACTCCAGGCGGGTGAGGGAGATCGGACCCTGGCCCACGTTGGCCTGGAGCCGGCCGACATCGAGGCTGAGCTCGCCGGACCTGAGCACCTCGTGGCGCGAGTCGCCGCGCAGCTGGACGCGCACCCGGGCGAGCAGCTCCTCCAGCGAGAACGGCTTGGTCAGGTAGTCGTGTGCGCCCAGGTCCAGGCATGCCACCTTGGTCGTCACGTCGTCCAGGCAGGACAGCACGAGCACCGCCTGGTCCGGGCTCGCGCGGAGCAGCTCGGCCAGGACCTCCCGCCCGTCCATGTCCGGCATCACGAGGTCGAGGATGACCAGGCAGTACTCGCCCTGGCGGAGCAGCCGGAGCGCGTCGGTGCCGCTGGCGGCGCAATCGATCTCATAGCCGGCCCGCGAGAGCGCGCGGCTGATGAAATCCTGGATCCGGGGCTCGTCGTCCACCAGCAGGATGCCCGGCCGATCTGTGCTCATTGCGGGTCCTCCCTCTCTCACCCCCCAGCCCTCGCCGCACCCGACCTCACCTGCCACATCAGGGGCGTGGCGACCGAACCCGCTCCTCGCCATGTCATCTGTGCTTGTACTCCTTCCGTCAGCCCAGGTCAAGCATCGTGACCCGAACGCAATCCTTTGCAGGACGGTCTTCGTCGCATCATGACAATTTCGTCATTCAGGGCGGTCATTCTTGCCGGG
>DASYXX010000428.1:0-2545 GCA_035934395.1 Streptosporangiaceae bacterium | reverse complement strand
TCCAGCCGCACCTGTACAGCCGGACACGGTTCTTCGCCGCCGAGTTCGGGGCGGCCCTCGGGCTGGCGGACGAGGTGCTCGTCCTCGACGTCTACGCGGCTCGCGAGGATCCCGAGCCCGGCGTGACCGGGATGATCGTCGCCGCCGCCGTGCCCGGCGGCCAGGCGCGCTTCGTCCCCGAGGCGGCCGCGGTGCCTGACGCGATCGCCGGCCTGGCCAAGCCGGGGGACCTGGTCCTGACGATGGGCGCGGGCGACGTCACCGCGCTGGGCCCGCTGATCGTCGCCGCCCTGCGCGAACGTGAAGGTGCGGGGCCGTGACCAGGAACGGCCGGAAGGGCGGGCAGGGCGGGCGATGGAGAGCCGCGTTCTTCGCGCTCACGGCGGCGGCGATCGTGGCGGGTGCCGTCTGGGCGCTGCTCGGCTCGAGCCTGCTCGTCGTCCGGTCGGTGACCGTCACAGGAAACCACCTCGTGCCCACGGCCCAGGTGCTCCAGGCGGCGGACGTCAAGCCCGGCACGCCCCTCGTCCGAATCAACACGGCGGCCGTCGCCCGCCGGGTCGAGCGGATCGTCCAGGTCCAGTCGGCTCAGGTCAGCAGGCACTGGCCGGACGCGGTCGTGATCACGGTCCAGGAGCGGACCCCCGCGCTCGCCGTGGCCTCCGGCCGGGGATACGTGCTGATCGACAAGTTCGGCGTGGCGGTCATCCGGGTCGCCAGGCGGCCGCCGGGGATGGTCGTGCTGTCGTGGCCCCCGTCGCCACCGGCGCTGGCGTCGCTGCTCGGCAGCCCGGCGGTCCTCGCCGCGGTGACCGTGCTGCACCAGCTCCCGCCGCGGATCCTCGGTCTCGTGCGCTGGCTGGCCGCGCCGTCGGCGAGCGCGGTGACGCTGGACCTGCGCGGCGGGATCACCGTTCAGTGGGGCGGTACCGACCGGCCAGCGGCCAAGGCGGCGGAGCTGGCGATCCTGATGCGCACCAAGGCGACCTACTACGACCTCAGCGACCCGGGCACCGCGGTGACCGGGCGGGGGAGGGTGAGCGAAGGGAGGGTGGGCGGGTGAAGGTCGAGTGGGCGGGTGAAGGTCGAGTGGGCGGGTGAAGGTCTGGCGGGCGGGTGAAGGTCTGCGAAACGCCGAGCCACTGCGGCGCGGTTAGTTGACCGGGGGTGGCGGACGACCCTACTGTCCGTACTAATCGGCAGCTTGACATAACTCTAGATCTCAACTTGAGGGTGAGAGTTGACGTCATGGAAACCAGCGGAACGTACCCGGCCGATGTTATGGGGGCGAATTTCGGCAAACTGCTGACACGTAGTTTTCCGAGCTTGGCGGGGCAACCGGTGGCCAGGGCGGGCAGTGAAAGCGCAGAGTGAGAGCGCGCTAATGTAAACGAGCGGAAAGGTTCCCTCCTCGTGGCAGCACCGCAGAACTACTTGGCGGTCATCAAGGTCGTCGGTATTGGCGGGGGCGGCGTCAATGCCGTTAACCGGATGATCGAGGAGGGCCTTAAGGGCGTCGAGTTCATCGCGATCAACACGGACGCTCAGGCTCTTCTCATGAGCGATGCTGACGTCAAGCTCGACGTCGGCCGCGAACTCACCCGGGGCCTGGGCGCCGGCGCGAATCCCGATATCGGGGCGAAGGCCGCCGAGGACCACCGCGAGGAGATCGAGGAGGTCCTCAAGGGCGCCGACATGGTGTTCGTGACCGCGGGCGAGGGCGGCGGCACCGGCACCGGAGGCGCGCCGGTCGTGGCCAACGTCGCGCGCTCGCTGGGCGCGCTCACGATCGGCGTGGTCACCAGGCCGTTCGGGTTCGAGGGCAAGCGCCGTGCGTCGCAGGCGGACGACGGCATCGAAAAGCTCCGCGACGAGGTGGACACCCTCATCGTGATACCGAACGACAGGCTGCTGTCCATATCCGACCGCCAGGTCAGCGTTCTGGACGCGTTCAAGGCGGCCGACCAGGTGCTGCTCTCCGGTGTCCAGGGGATCACCGACCTGATCACGACCCCGGGGCTGATCAACCTGGACTTCGCCGACGTCAAGTCGGTGATGTCCGGTGCGGGCTCCGCACTCATGGGAATTGGCTCGGACCGCGGCGACGACCGCGCGGTGGCCGCGGCCGAGATGGCGATCTCCAGCCCGCTGCTGGAGGCGAGCATCGACGGTGCCCACGGCGTGCTGCTGTCTATTCAGGGCGGCTCCGATCTCGGTCTTTTCGAGATCAACGAGGCCGCGCAGCTGGTCTCGAATTCCGCCGCGCCCGATGCCAACATCATTTTCGGCGCGGTCATCGACGATGCCCTCGGCGACGAGGTCCGGGTCACCGTCATCGCCGCCGGGTTCGATGAATCCCAGGTTGGCCGCGTAAGCCGGGCAAGGCCGCCCGGCGCCGCGGCAGGTTTCGGCGGGTCCGCGGCCACCGCGGCCGAATTCACGGCGAGGAGCGGCTGGCGGCCGCCCACGGCGGCCGGCGGCGGCGCGCTCCCGGCCCCGGTGACCGAGCCCTCCGCCAGCGACTCCGGTCCTGCGGACATCGCCG
>DASYXX010000409.1:0-11645 GCA_035934395.1 Streptosporangiaceae bacterium | reverse complement strand
CGCTCGATCGTCTGCGGCGCCGACCGCTGCGCCGCGGCCCCGGCGCCAGCGACGGCCAGGCCCGCGCCCTCGAGGCCGGGCACCAGCACCAGCCCGGCGCCGACCGTCTCAGCAGCCTTGCCCGCGTTCGGCGCGACCCGGCGGAAGCCGAGCGCGACCAGCAGCACGGCGCCGGTCAGCCCCGTGACAAGCGCCGGGATCATCAGCAGCCCGCCGATCAGCGCCCGCGCCTGCGACGCCGAGAACAGGCACGACGGCCCCGCCGAGATGTTGCCGATCAGCGGCAGGCTCGCCGAGAACGGGTTGCCCAGCAGGCATGACGGGCCCGGCCCGATGCCCGTCTCGCCGCCCACGGCGGTCCCGCCCGCCGACGGCGACCCGGCCGACTTCGGCCACTTGCCCGACGTCACCCACCCGGCCACCGTCGACACGTTGCCAACCCGCGACTGCCACTGATTACCGCCCACCTGGCAGCCGTCGCACCGCTCATACTTCGCCGCGAAATTGCCCGCCGCCTCTTCCGGCGTCGCGCCGCTCGCCGCCGCGAATCCCCCGTTTTGCGCCAGCACGCGGATCTGCGCGTTGAAATCCTGCGAGCGGTTGCCCGTGACCAGCGAGGCATATTGCGAGCCGTGCTCTTGCACTAGCCCAAACGAGGTGCCGTTATCGCCGACCGCTTCCTCGTTGAATTCGCTCTCGTTGATCATGTTAGCCATGATGCCGATAGCCTGGATGGTCGACGCCCCGGCTTTGGTCAGCCCGGTATACACCTGCAACGGCGTGGCCATCAGCCAAGCTCCTGCAAGCACTTGGACCCGTCCCACAGGTAACCCGGCGGGCACTTGCCCGGCACCTTCGGCTTGACCGGGCCGGTCCCGGCGCCGCCCGGCTTGGCCTGCGTCGTGCCGTCGGGAAAGACCGACGTGCCCGTGTAGATCGCCGTGTTCCACCGGCCCGGGTGAACCGGGTTCCAGTACGACCCGAGCGTCATATCATAGCCGCGGATCAGCCCGTATCCGGTCAGGCCCATGCCGTAGGCCGCGAGCAGCAGCACGATCCCGATAGCAACCATTCAGCCCCGCCCCCCCGCCGTCGAGGTGTGCGGCGCCTGGGTGGTACCCGTCGCGCCCGGCTTCGGCTTAGCCGGGCCCGCGGCGCCGCCCCCGGTGATCGACGGCGCCAGGTTCATAAACGCCGCCAGGTCGAAACCGTAGGCCAGCGCTATCGCGAGCGGCCGCGCCGAGTCGCTCTCGGCGAGCAGCGCGAGCAGCGCGAAGATGCCCGACGATGCGATCAGCGCGCCCGGCATCGGCGGCGCGTGGTTCGCGCGCACCGACCGGAACACGATGATGCCCTCGCCGATCAGCCACGCCAGCGTGAACAGCCCCACGTCAGGCCACCCTCACCCGCGGGCCCGAAACAGGAAGATCCTGCGCGTTGATAGGCACCGCCTGCCCCGACGGGTGCCGGATGTGCTTCTCATACCCCGCGTAGTAGTACGCCGCGGTGACCCCGGTCACCAGCGCCGGCCACCACGACCCGAACACGAGCGCGGCGCCCAGGCCGACAGCGACCACGGGCGGCAGCGCGAACAGCTCGGCGAACCGCAGCGCCTTGACCGATTCCGGGTCGGCCGCGAACTTCTTGATCGTCATGAACGATGGCAGCGCCCCGGCGAGGAAGTTAGGCACCTCGGACGCCGCGAGCAGGCACGCGCCGGCTATCTGCGGGTCCATCGCCCACGTCAGCGACGGCACGGCCCACCCCTACAGGTCGAAAACGTCCTCGGTGATCTGCGCGGCGTGCTCGATCAGCCCCGTTTCCAGCGTGGGGTTGGCCAGCGCGAACCGGCGGAACTTCTTGATCACGTCCTCGACCACGCCCGCGAGCGGCACCGGCGTCTCGGCGCCGTCCTCCGGGACGAGGCCCGCGGCGAATGACGCATTGGCATCGGCCAGCGGCGCGACCCGCGCCGTCGCCGCCGGGTACTGCCGCAGCAGCAGTATCAGCCCGTCGGACAGGTTACGCGCGACCGACACGCGCGGATCGACCAGCGGCGCCGGGATGCCCGACCGCAGCGCCGCGAGCTGCGTGTCGAAGTCGGCTTGCATCTTGTCGATCTGCGCCTGCTGGTCGGCTTTGAACTGCGCGAGCATCGCGGCGAAGTCCGGCGCCTCGACCGGCTTGGCGCCCGCGAGCGCCGCTTGCTCGGCGTCGCCGGTCAGCCCGGCGGCCGCGGCCGCGCGCATGTATTCCTCTGGTGTCTGCGCCTCGGTCACCGCGCGCAGCTGGTCAGCCGTCGGCTGCACTGGCTCGCCCATGCAGTCACCTCCGAAGGTTCCACGGGGAACCGGCTAGCGGACCCCATCCATCCACACCGGACGGTCCCAGGTTGTCATGTCGGACAGGTCAATCATCGCAGCCAGCCCGGGCAGCCGCAGCGTCACCGCGCCCCCGGTCTGCAGCGGCCCGTGCTGCGGGTACACATACCCCGAGTTGTAGAACGGCGCCCCGTCCGCCGACCAGATCGGCGCGTGCGGCGAGCTGACCGGCGTGACCCCCGGGTGAGGCATCGCCGGGGTCGCCTCATGGATGATGACGTGCCCGACGGGCTGCGCGGCGCCGCGCTGCGGGTCGCCCGCGCTGTAGGCGTGCGCCTCGAGCGGCCGCGTGATGGTTCTCACTTGGCCGCGGTCTCCTTGCCCGGGGTGCCGGTCCACAGGATGTAGACGACCGCGAACGCGATCGCGACCGACATCCACCCGACCGCCCGGCTCATCACCTCGAGCGCGGTGACCCTCCCGGCGAGGCCGTCGATACGCTCAGCGCACCCGCACGGCGCCGCGGCCGCCGCGGGGTCGGGGGTCGCGCTGTTCACGCTCGGCGCCGCCTGCTCTGCCTTCGGCTTGGATGCTGCTGCGTCAGTCATCGTCTTATGGCCTTCCCGCTGCCCGTAGCTGATCCCACGCGCCCGGCGACGTCGCCGGGACGAGGGCACCGTCAGCTGTAACCATAGGCGCCAGCGGGGAAAGCCCGACCGTTGACGGCGCGAAAACCTCGATAATGCTCGACGGCGCGAACTGCGGCGTGCCCGGCGGCAGCGCCACTTCGGTCAGCGGCGCCGCGCTGCGGCCCTGCGCCTGGTGAACGATCCGCCGTTTCAGCAGCCCCGCCATTACGCCGCGCTCCGCATCGGCCCGCCGGATATCTCGCGCGGCGCCGCCCCGCGGGCTGGCATGGTGAACGGCCGCGACGCCGACGGCCCCGTCGACCCGGGCCCGCCCGCGGTGAACACCGGGGTCACGACCGCGGTGTAATGCCCGCCCGGCTTGAGGCCGCCCACGTTGTACGCGGTGCGCGAGCCGATATTGTGCGCCGCCTTGTCCTTCCCCTGTATCTCGATCGTGTACGTGGTCGACGCCGGCGAGTGACTCGCGAACTGCGGCGGCCGCCAGCTCACCCGCGCCAGCGTCGGCGACACGGGGACCACCGTCAGGTCCGACACGGGAGGGCGGCGCACGTTGCCGGTTATCACGTTCGGTGTGGTGCCCGGCGGGGTCGACGCCGACCCGGGCAGGTTCTGCAGGAGCGCCTGTATCGCGTCGGCGTCCTGCCCGGTCTCGGTGACCTGCGGCCCGAGGTTCTCGAGCTGCGAGTTGATCCCAAGGCCCTGCGCATACAGCGCCTCGAAATAGTCCGTCGCGTTCGACCCGACCGCCGACGGGTCCGAGCAGGCGACCTGGCTCCCGTTGGCGTCGTAGCACGTGGCCTGCGTCGGGCCCTGCGCGGTCGCGCCCGTGTTCACCGCAGCCGAGCCGCTCCTCTTCCGGCTGATGTACCAGATCACGCCGCCCGCGATCAGCGACACGATCGCTATCCACGCATACCCCGGGACGCCGCCGTACTTGCGGGTCAGCGGGTTGCCGCCCCCGCCGCCGCCCCGGGCTGGCGGCGGCCGCTCGGTCCCGGCTGGCTGGCTCACAGCGGGCTCCGCCCGATGCTCGAGGGCTGCGGGATCTGCGCGCGGCCGCCGAGCCGCGCGAGGAACGCGCCCGGCTCGAACTGGCTGTGGCCGCCGGGCTCGTTCACCCCGCGGCCGACGATGAACCCGGCCGCCTGCTCGGCGGGCACCGGCAGCTCATGCGACTGGTCGAGATAGCGCACGGGTGCGTGCTCCGGCCAGTCCGTCTCAAAATACAGCGGCGGATACCAGTGCTGCGGAACCGCGCTCGACGGCACGCCGATGACGCCCGTCGACGCGAGCGCGACCGGGGAGCTGTCCAGCCGCGGCAGCGGCGCCGGCGCCGGGACTGCCTCAGTGCCCGGCGCGCCGTGGATCGCCCCGCGCGAGCGCCACGCGAACACCGACTCGACGGGCACCGGCAGCAGCGCCGCGGCCATGTTCGGGTTGGCTCCGAGCGGCGCGTTAGCGCGCACCCTGATACCAGCCACCGGCCCGCCCCTAGCTCGTCTTGCCGAGCAGCGCGTTAAGCCCCGGCTTCTCGATATTGACGATGCCGTTTGCCGCGGCCGTGGTGCCGTTCGGGTTCTTCTCCAGGTCGGCGAACATCACGCCCACGACCACGAGCAGGAGCACGCCGACGAAGCCCGTGAACCGCATGGCCTCAGCCCGTCTGCCCGACCGCGCGAGCGCCGGGCATCACGGCGTGAAAGACCCACGTGCCCAGCACGCCGATCGCCACGCCCCACCAGAAAGACGCATTCACGCGCGCCGCCTCCTATCTCGGCAGACTCCACCAGATAAACCACAGGATCCCGATGCCCAGCAGGAGCGAGCCGACCGAGCCGTAATGCGCAGTCCGCGGCCCCGCCTGCGGTGACTGCGTGATCCCGAAAGCGCGCTGGCTGATGGTCTGCGCCTGGCCGTTGGCCACGCCCGTCGACCCGGCCGCCTGCGCCGCCGGGGTGAACACCGGGCCCGAGTAGACCGTGCCCCGCCCGAACGCCGACGTGCCCAGCTGGAAGCCGCTCACCGCTCAGACCTCCGGGAGTCCCTGAATCAGGATCCCCGACGGGACCACCTGGCCGGCCACGACGTTGATCGTGAACGGGCCCGTGCCCGCCGACCCCCACGGCGCCGCGGCGAACTCGATCTGAGTACCCGGGTTGGTGCTCAGGAACTCTTCGCCCGTCTCGAAGAGCCCACTCCCGCGCTGCGACAGGGCCGTCTTACGCGACCAGGCCGCGACACCCGTCGGGCGGGTGATGATACGCGCGCCCGGCGCCGCCTGCGTCGCCTCTGCCGCGGCCGCGCCGACCATGAACTGGTTGGCCATGTCGTCGATCAGCGTCGTGAAATCGGTGTCCTGCAACGGCACGCCGTCGATGTAGAGCCGCAGCCGTCCGCCCGCGCCCGTCGCCGCGGCCGCGGCCGCGGGCCAGTTGTCCTGCCGCAGGGAGGTGGAGTCGCGGATCTCGCCGATCAGCGCCGTCAGGTAGCCGCCGAGCCGCGGCGCCTGCACCGGGGTCGACGCGCCGCCCGCGAACGTCGGCGAGCACGGCTGGAAAATCCACTGGCACGTGGTGCCGATCCCCGGCGGCACCACCGCGGCGCCCTGCGGCAGCCAGTAGAAATCCGCCTCGACCTGGAATGTCAACGTCGACGGCGTGGTGATCGTCACGCCCGCCGCGAGCATGTTCGTCAGCGTGTTGAGGTTCGCCTGCAGCGTCGGCAGCAGCGAAGCATTCGCCCCCGAAATCACGCCGTAGGCCTTCGCAAACTCGAAAGGCAGCCACGACGCCCACACGAACCCGAACGCCGTCGCCGAGATGCCGTTCTGATAGCTCGGCAGGTTCCACAGCTCCGCCGACTCGTCGGCGCCCGCCTGCCCCGAGAACATCGGAACCAGGTTCATGATCTCGTACCCGGGCCCGGTGAACAGCACCGTGCCATAGGCGTCCTTCACCTGGATCAGCTGCACCAGCGACCCGGGCCAGTCCTTCCCCCCGACCGACACCGTGGACAGCCCGCCCGCGGTGTAGGCGCCCGCCGTCGACACGAACAGCACCCGGTAGCCCCGGTTGTAGCCCGGCGACGCGACCATCGGCTGGTTGATGATGGACCCGTAAGCCTGGCCTGCCAGGGAGTACATGACCCGGCGGCCCTCTTGCGTATGCCGGATGAACGGCCCGCCCGGCTGCTCGACCGTGGTCTGCGGCTGCGGCCGCCCGGCCGCGATGCCCGCGGTCTGCTCTGGCGCCATCGCGGTCATAGAAGCACCACCATTATCTCAGCCAGCCCGTGCAGGAAAGAGCCCGGCTGTGACTCGCCGAGCCGCTTATGCGCCCACAGGCGCGCGGCGCCGAACACAGGCCGGGCCAGGGCAATCTCCACGAGCGTCAGCTCAAAGATCCGCCGCGTCGGCACGCGCGCCGCCTCCGATCAAGTCGGCGGACCGGCCGGCCGCGGCACGCAAACGGATCGGCCCGCGTGGCGGCCCGGCCGATCCGTTGCGGACATCATAGACCCATGCCCCGCACGGGCGGCAGCCTGCGCCGCGACCCGCTCTCGGTCCGCTACGACACGTGGGCCCGCGCGTTCCTCGAGGTACTCAAGGCCGACCCGTGGAACTGGCACGGCCGGTGGATCGCCAGCGGCACAGTCGACCCCGGCGGCCTCGAGCTGACGCACAACGAGCGCGCCGCGCAGCGATCCCTCTGGTGGAACCTCGGACACGCCGCCAGCTCCGGGCTGCGGATCCGCCCCGAGTGGTCGCTACAGGTCACCTGGGGACGGCCGATCGCGCCCATGCTGCTGCGCCAGCGACTGCTTACCGCCCGCGTGACCCCGAAGGAGGCCGGGCAGCGGTCGGTGCTCGTGCGCGGCCGCTCGAGCTACATCGCTAACCCGACGTCGCGCGGCGCCCGCGCCGGGGAGGACTGGCAGCCCAAGGGATGACGGCGGGCCCGGCCGTCCCGAGGTGGGGGGGAAACCCATGCGGCGCCGACCGGGCCCGCTCACCACATCGTAAAGAAAAGCCGGCCCGAGGTGCTTGCGCACCGCCCACCGGGCCGGCTAATTCTTGGGCTACCTACCGCTTGAGCGACCATATTACCGGGAACGGCCGACAATCCCAAGAGATATCGAGCCGCTGGGGCGTAAGCACGCGCCAATATCGGCCCGCGGCGCCGTGGCCCTGCTCGTGAAGGGGGGTCTACCCCCCTTCGACCCCCCGGCCCAACCGCTCCAAGGCGCCTCCGGCGCCGTCGCGGTTGGAACGACATACGGCACTTCTCGAGCCCACAGCTCCCCGTGCCACTGACAGGCCCCAGCCACAGCACAGGTAGTAGCGCGCGCCGTGCTGTTTGCCCAGGTCAGACGCCCGCGGATTATATAATTGGGATAGGTTTGGAGACGGCCGGCGCCGGGACAGCAGCCGCCACGGCCACCGCAGGCCGCCCGGCGCCGTGCCACTCCCCCTCACATCTGCACGTGCATTCGCACGATGCAGAGACCGCCATCAGGCAGAAGATGTTGCCGCAGTACATCGGGTTCCCCTGTCACCTCGGTTGCGCTACACTGTATGACGGAAGATAGCACCGAGGGAAGGGGAATCCTGATGATGACGACCAAAGAGGCCCGCGAGCTGCTGTCAGCGCACGACGCCGACGCCCGCGCGCTCACCCGCCGCCGCAAGCTCGAGCTGGTGGCGATCCGCCGTGACGCCCTGGCCGCCGACGGCGTGATCTGGGAGAGCGGCGGCCCGGCGAGCAAAGACGAGCTCGTGCGCGACATCCTCGACCGGCGTTACCCGGTCGCTCAGCTCAACGAGGCAACGCATGTCCTCTGGCACGCGCCGTCGGCCCGCTGGTCGGCGTGCGAGCACTGCCAGGCCAAGCCGTCGACAACCAGCGTCACGACCGACCAGCTCGTGCCCGGCGACGTCGTGCTCAAGCACGGCATGCGCGTGCGCATCGACGAGGTGCGCGAGTACCGGCCCGCCGGGGCGAACAGCGCCGAGCGCGCCTGGTGCTGCGCCGCGACCGTGCTCAACGTCACCGACGTCGTGCAGCAGCACGTCATCCCGGCCAGCTTCCTCCAGACCTACGGCTACCAGGAAGATGTCGGCTGGACCGTCGAGCGCGAGGACGCCTGGACCGTTCAGGGCAACACCCGCGCCGCGTGGATCGTCGAGCTGCCCCGCCCCGCAGCCGCCACCAGGCCCGAGCCGCCGCGCCTCGACGGCTGCACCTGCGAACCCGTAGCCGGCTCACACCGGCCCGGGTGCGCATGGGCGATGATCTCATGAGCGCCGCGCAGATCATCGGCGAGGCCGTTGTCCGCCTCGCCGCCGACTACGACGCCGCGCTCGGCGAGTGCGCCTATGACGAGCGCGTCGTCGCGTTCTACCTGCCGAGCGAGTGGGTGATCCTGGCCCGCCGCACGTGCGCCCTCATTCTGACCGAGGTGGCCCGCTTCGACCAGGCCGCCACGGCGAGCGGCCGCCGCCGCCATGAGTGCCACGGCTGCGGGTCATTCTCATTCATCGTGACCCGTGACGTCCGCACCGACCGGCTCGGCACCGAGTGCGCAAACTGCGGCATGGCGTGCCATGTCTAGCGCCGTTGGCAAGCGGCGTCGGCCGCGGCCGCTCGTGCCCGGCAAGCAGGCCGAGATCCGCTGGCCTGAGTACGGCGAGCTGCTCGCCGCCCGCGCCGCGCTGCACGAGGCCAAGCTACGGCTGCGCCGCGTCACGACCCGCCTCGAGCGCGCGATCGGCGACGCCGAGTTCGGCGCCGTCGATAGCGTGCCCGTCATCTGGCGTGAGCAGGCCAAGACCGGCGGGCATTACGTGCGGACCAACTGGCGCGAGGATCTGCGCCCCGTCGGCCCGCCGCTCGTCGACGACGCCCCCGTTGTCGCGCCCGTGCTCCACTTCAGCCCGCCCGCGCAAGCCCTCATCGACCGCATCATGGAGAAGGAGTGAACGCCCGGCAGCGCGAGCTGCTGATGACCGAGCGCGAGCTCGACGACGCGATATACGCGCTCGCCGCCGGGATCGACAAGACCCCGCGCGCCCTGCTGTGCGCCTACCACACCCGCGACAGCCGCCGCAGCCTGCCCGGCTTCCCCGACTGGTGCTTCGCCGGGGCGCGCGGGGTGATGTTCCGCGAGTGCAAGACCCAGCGCGGGCACCTGCGCCTCGAGCAGTCCCGCTGGCTCGACGCGCTGCGCGCGGGCGGCGCCGACGCCGGGGTGTGGCGGCCCGCCGACCTGCTCAGCGGCCGCATCGCCCGCGAGCTGATGCACCTGTCCGGGCTGCGCCCGGTTGTCGACGAAAGGGGATCGCTGAATGTCTGATGACTGGGGTTACGAGCCGTGCGACCACGAATGCGACGAAGAGTGTGAGCCGTGCTTGCACGAGCACTGCTGGAATTGCGGCGCCTGCGGCTGCTCCGGCTACTGCGACGACTATCAGACCTACAATCTGCGGCCCGCCGAGACCGGCGGCACCGATGCCTGAGACACCCGCCCGCGTGGTCCGCGTCGCCGTCGACGTCGTGGACCAGGCCGCCGCCGCCGCGCACCGCGCCGGGCAGCCCGCCGACTTCGCCACGCTCGCCCGCGCCGGGCTCATCCTCATCGGATCCGGCGCCGTGAGCGACGATGACCTGTCATGGGCGATGGACCGGGCCCGGCTGCGCGCCGGATGGCCCGCCAGAGAGGACCGCGCAACGTGAACGAGGTACGGATCACCAGGGGCACCGGGCTATTTCACGACGTCGAGGGCAGCGACACCGCCGTATTCGCCCGGCGCCTCGAGCTGCTCGACAAGCCCGGCGCCCACCTGTGGGTGTATGCCGCCGCGTGGGCTTGCGCCCATCCGCGCGATACCGAGGCCCGCCTCGACTCCGAGAATCTCGTCAGCCTGACCGGGCCCGGGTGCTTCAAATGCGAGCAGCCTTTCAGCAACCGGCTGGCCCGCCAGCCATGCCGCGGGAGTATCGGATGAGCATGCAGACCACCCTTGCCGCCGCGGCCGCCGCCGCGGCCCGCCGCGCGTGGGATGAACACCTGCTCGGCTGCCCCCAGTGCTCGGCCGCCCGCGGCGGCCGCGGCCGCCGCCGCACATTCTGCCTCGACGGCGGGATGGCCCGCGCAGCCGTGCTCGCCGCCGACAACCAGCTCGCCTACGAGCGCCTAGCCGACCGGCGCCCCGCCCGCGGACAGCAGGCCCTCGACGGGCTCGAGCCGCCCGGGCAGCTCGAGCTGTTCGGCGATGTGCTGCCATGACCTACCTCGACGGGCACGACCGCTACGGCGGCAGCCCGCGCCGGGTCAGCGTCGACCAGGACGCCGCCCACGTGGTGCTCACCGTCGCCGCCATCGACGGCGACGGCGAGGTACTGCTCACTCCCGCGCAGGCCCGCGCCGTTGCCGCCTGGCTCACCAGCGAGGCCGCGATCGCCGAGATAGTCGAAGGAGACGACCAGCCGTGAACACCTGGACCGACGTCGTATCGGAAGAATGCACGTGCAAATGGCGCAACTACAGCGACAGCACGGGATGGTTCCTGATCTGGCGCAACCCGGAGTGCCCGCGTCACAAGTGAGCGCCACAATGGGCCCGTGGCCCGATACAACCGGCGCGACCTGTTCAAGCACTGGATCCGCCGCGAGCAGCAGCCCAACCGGCCCTGCACCCATGCGTGCTGCCGCGGCTACCGGCCTCATCCCGAGCATTACCCCGTCGTCATGCCCGCCCGCTACCTGCGCAACGCCACCGACGATGATCTCGCCGAGCACTATGCGCGCTGTCCCGAAGGGCGGCCTGCCTGCCGCGACCAAGTGCTCGCCGAGCTGAACCGCCGCGACGTGCTCGACGAACGGCGCCAGGCCCGCCAGCGCAACCGCACGCAGCGGTGGGCCGACCGGCGGGCCCTGCGCGACACCGAACTCGAGCGGTCCTGGCTCGACGCCGAGCGCGCGACCAAGGGCAACATGCTCAACCGCCGCGGCCGCGAGGCCGGGGTCGACGAACGATCGCTGTTCCGCGGCCCTGAGAGCCGCGCACGCAAGTACGCGAGCGAGGAGCTGCTCAACTACTGGGAGGACCACCCGCGGCCCACAGAAGCCTATTTCCGGGGTGAGGACACCCGGCTAGGGTACGCCGGTCTCCGACGCCGCATAACCAGCCAGGAGCAAGCCGAGCGCGACTATTACGAGCGCCTGGAGGACGAGGAACGCCAGAGCGCCTGATAACTCTGAGACGTGTGGGAGAGCGTGGTCGAGGCCGTGGCCGCAGGGACCGGAGCATCGGTATCGGTAGCCGTGCTGGCCCGCCGATGGTTCCGGGCAGCCGTGCGCGAAGTGGTCGACGAGCGCGTCGACGACCTCGAGCGGCGCGTCGCCGACCACCTGAACAGGCAGGACGTGCGCCTCATCCGAATTGAAAGCCGCCTCGAGCGGAATAAGAGGTAATTAGCCGGGCTAACGATAGTAATTAGCGAGACTAACGGGTAATTAGCCAGGGTAATTAGGCGGGATAAAGGATACAGTTAGCCGGGCTAACGGTAGCAGTTAGCCGGGCTAACGGTCGCGCGCGGTGTAATTAGCCCCGCTAACGACCCCCCCCCGGCCGGGGAGGGGGGGGTTGACAGGGCCGGGGCGCCCCGGATAGGATC
>DASYXX010000390.1:0-2954 GCA_035934395.1 Streptosporangiaceae bacterium | reverse complement strand
GAGCGAGGAGCGCCAGCGACGAGCGAGGAGGCAAGACGGCGCCTCAAGAGCGCCACGGAGGCGAGCGAGGGCGGGGCGGGCGAGGGCTTTGCGGGCGAGGGCTGGGCGGGCGGGGAAGAACGGTGAGCGACGCGTGGATGCCTGGTGCCGGGCACATGCGAGCAAGAATCGACGGCGGGCCGCTGAAGGGCGGCGCTCCCCGCGTCGTATGGCAGGCCCTGGACGCCGACCCGCGGACCGTGCCGGCCGGGCTGGCGGCGCAGCGGCTTGATCAGCTCGGCCGGGCCAGCCACCTGGTCTGGAACCCGGTCAGCGGCGAGGTCCTGCAGCTGATCCCGATCCTGCGGGCCGGCAGATCGCTCGGCTGGCCCGACGGCCTGAAATCCGGGGCCCTCCCCGCGCCCGACGCCAGCGCCATCTGGCGGCCGGCGCGGCAGGCGGCGGCCGAGACCGCGGCGAGGGGCACCGAGGTAGACGCCATCGCCGAGGTCAACGCCGAAGGGCGGCTGTGCGTCCAGATCGGTGTCGTGGCGTTCGCCTGGGACCCGTTCACCTCCCGTCCCATGGCCGGCCTGCAGCAGATCCTCGACTGGCTCGACTCCTGGGGCATCCCCCGGCAGTGGCCGGCCGGCCAGCCCGCCGCGTTCCCTGACGAGCAGGCGGCCTGCCGGAACCGGCGGCTCTGGGCCCGGGGCGGGCATTTCGGCGCCTCCCAGGTGCCCGGCCTGACGGCCGTGGGCCCCGGCGCGGTCGACGTCGAGCTGCTGACCGGCTGGACCGGCCCGGGCAGGCGGTACGCCGGGGTCGGCCAGGCCAGGCACGCCGAGATGCGCGGCGCCGGCGTGCGCGGGGCAGGCGTGCATGGGGCCGGCGTGGACGGCGCCGGCGTGCGCGGAGCCGGCGTGCCGCTGCCGGACGCGTGCGGCGACGGAACCGGGTCCGAGATGCGAGACCTCGACGGCTACTTCGGCCACGACGACGTGGCGGCCAGGGTGGGGGCGCTGAGCCGGGTCGGGTGATCATGCCGGGGTACCGTGGCATCATGAGCCCCGATCTCCCTCCGTCGACTCTCCCCCTGTCAACGACGAGGCGAACCACGCTGCACCGGCTCCGCGAGCGCGCCCGGACGGAGCGGGCCGAGCTCTACGCCGTGCTGGACGCCGGGCTGATCTGTCACCTGGGCGTGGTCACCGACGGCTCCCCGGTAGTGCTGCCGACCGGCTACGGACGCACCGGGGATACCCTCTACCTGCACGGGTCCTCGGCCAACCGGGCCCTGCTGGCCGCCGACGGCCAGCAGGTCTGCGTCACCGTGACGCACCTGGACGGCCTCGTCTGCGCTCGGTCGGTGTTCCACCACTCGATGAACTACCGCAGTGCGATGATCTTCGGCGCCGCGCGGCTACTGTTCGACGATTCAGAACGCCTGGCGGCGCTGCGGGCCGTAACCGAGCAGCTGGTTCCCGGCCGGTGGGACCATGTCCGGGGCCCGACTCGGAAGGAACTGGCCGCCACCGCCGTGCTCGAGCTGCCGCTCGCCGAAGCGTCGGTCAAGGTGCGCACCGGCCCGCCCAAGGACGACCCGGAGGACTACGACACCGGCATCTGGGCCGGGGTGCTGCCCGCCCGCCTGACGTTCGGCGCGGCCGAGCCCGACCCGGCCCTGCGCTCGGGCGTGACCATCCCCGACCACATCAGCGCGCTCGTCGGCCGCCCGCGCGACGCGCTGACGTGAACACCCCGGCCGGGCGCCCGTCGGCGCCTGACCTTATGCCCCTGTCTGGACACCGTCACTGACGCGCTGACCTAGGCTTATGGAATGACTGACCGCCTCGTCTGGATCGACTGCGAGATGACTGGCCTCGACCTTGCGCGTGATGCCCTGATCGAGATCGCGTGCATTGTCACCGACGGCCAGCTCGTCCCGCTCGATGAGGGCGTGGACCTTGTGATCAAGCCCCCGGCCGAGGCCCTGGACAACATGCCCGAGGTGGTGCGCGACATGCACACCGCCTCGGGGCTGCTCGGCGAGCTCGCCGCCGGGATCACGCTGGCCGAGGCGCAAGACCAGGTCCTGGCGTATGTACGCCAGCACGTGCAGGAGCCGAGGAAGGTGCCGCTTTGCGGCAACTCGATCGCTACCGACCGCACGTTCATCGCCCGCGACATGCCCGAGCTCGACGCGTTCCTGCACTACCGGATGGTAGACGTATCCAGCATCAAGGAACTGGCCAGGCGCTGGTACCCGCGCGCCTACTTCGCCAGCCCGGAGAAACACGGCGGGCACCGAGCCCTGGCCGACATCAGGGAGAGCATCACCGAGCTGCAGTACTACCGCGAGGCCGTGTTCGTGCCGCTCCCGGGCCCCGACACGGCGACCGCGCGGGAGATCGCCTCCCGGTACGGCATCCCCGGCCCGGCGTCGGCGCCCGCCGGCGGGCCCGCTCGGGCGGATCAGGCGGATCAGGTGGTCCCGGCCGGCGAATCCGGTTCTGACCGGTGAACTGATCCCGGTATGCTGCGGGGAGCCGCGCGGTGGATTCGCCGGCGGCCGTGGTGGGCGTAGCTCAGCTGGTTAGAGCACCAGGTTGTGGTCCTGGGTGTCGTGGGTTCGAATCCCATCGCTCACCCCACATTGAAAGCGCAGGTCAGGAGCCCCGGGCGTGATCATGGCCCGGGCTCCTGGCTTCTGACCTAACCCGAGCCCGTCGTGCCTGCGAGTTCCGCTAGCCGGCGTTCGAGGAAACGCCGTTCGGCGCCGTCGTCGGTGAGTTGTCTCGCACGTCGATAGGCGTCACGCGCCTCGTCGGTCTGCCCGAGACGCCGCAGGAGTTCGGCCCTGGTCGAATGCAGGTAGCGGAAGTCGTCGAGACCGAGCTGGTCGACTATGCGCAGGCCGGCCTCGGGGCCTTCGGTCTCGGCGATGGCGATGGCGCGGTTGAGCTCCACGACGG
>DASYXX010000237.1:0-14330 GCA_035934395.1 Streptosporangiaceae bacterium | reverse complement strand
CGGTAACGCGACCACCTTCCTGATGTCGGGAGCGATCTTCGCGGGCGCCGTCCTCATCACCGAGGAGTTCCAGTTCGCGCGCGGCTACTCGCCGGTGTCGACGGGCCTGCGGCTGCTGCCCTTCTTCGGGATGCCGATGATCATCTCACCGCTCGCCGGGGCCCTGTCCGACAAGACCGGACGACGGCCCGTGATGGTCACCGGGCTCGCCCTGCTCAGCGCCGGCTTCATCTGGGTCGCGCTCAAGGGCTCACTGGCGACCAGCTGGGTCGAGCTCACGCTCGCGCTGCTCGTCTCGGGCATCGGCATCTCGATGGCGCTCCCGACCGTGCCCACCGCCGTGCTCAACGCGGTCGCTCCGCACGAGATGGGCAAGGCATCCGGGATCAACTACATGGCGCAACGCCTCGGCGGCGTCTTCGCCATCGCCATCTCAACGGCCGTGTTCGCCGCCAACGGGCACCTCGGCACGCCGGCCAGCGTCACCGACGGCTTCAAGCCGGCGCTCGCCGCGTGCGCCGGGCTCGCGCTGCTCGCCACCCTCAGCGTGACGGCGATCACCTCCCGCACCCCAAGAGCCCATCCCCGAGCTCGGCGCGCACGAGCTTTCGATCGCCGACTGAGCAGGCCAGCTTCCGAGCCGCGGGGACGTGCGCCCGGTCAGGCGGCCAGCGCGCGGCGCAGGTAGGCCAGCCGGGTCGCCTTCGCGATCTGGCCCAGCGCGCTCTGCGGGGCGATCATGTCGAACCCGTGGAAGCCGCCGGGCCACAGGTGGAACTCGACCGGCACCCCCGCCCGGGACAGCCGGGCCGCGTAGTCGATGTCCTCGTCCCGGAACGTCTCCACGGACCCCACGTCGATGAACGCCGGCGGCAGCCCGGTCAGGTCCTGCGCGCGCGCCGGCGCCGCGTACGGCGAGACGTCCGGCCCGCCGCGCGCGTCGCCGAGCAGGGCCGTCCACCCGGTCAGGTTGGAGGTCCGGTCCCAGACGCCCTCGCCGTCGAGCTCCTGGCTCGACGGCGTCACGCCGCGGTCGTCCAGCATCGGGCACATCAGGATCTGGCGGCTCAGCGCCGGCCCGCCGCGGTCCCTGGCCATGAGCGCGGTGCCGGCGGCCAGGCCGCCGCCGGCGCTGGTCCCGGCGATGATCAGGCGGGAGGGGTCGATGCCGAGCTCGCCGGCGTGCCTGGCGGTCCAGGCCAGCCCGGCGTAGCAGTCCTCGACCGGCGCCGGGTGCGGGTGCTCGGGAGCAAGCCGGTACTCGACCGACACCCCCACGGCGCCGATCTCGTCCACCCAGAGCGCCAGCTGATCCGCGCCGGTTCGGTTGCTGCCCAGCACCATGCCGCCGCCGTGAACGTAGTAGATCCCTGGCATCGCACGTCCCCGCCCGCCCGAGCCGTGTGCCGGGCGCAGGATCAGGACCGACAGGTCGGGGGCGCCCTCGGGCCCGGGGACCTGGCGCTCCTCCAGCCCGACCGCGCCGTCGCGCAGCAGCAGCTCGTCGCCGCCGGGGAGCAGGCCGAGCTGCTCGCGCCAGACGGGGATGTCTTCCAGCAGCAGCGGGTGCTGCAGTTCCTGCGGCAGCACGGCCAGCGTCGCGCCCAGCTCGGGATCGAAGGGCGGGTGCGTGCTCGCAGCGGTCATCGTTCTCCTCACCACGGCGGAATGCCCCGATCGTAACGGCCGCGGGCGCGAATGGGCCGTCACCGTCAGGAAAGCACGGCGGGAAGGCCGCAGCGGATCGCCAGGGTCGGGTCGCGGTAGGACACCAGCGCGATGATCAGCGGCTGCCCGGCCACGTCGGCCAGCTGGAGGACCTGCAGGCCGCTGATGGCCAGGCCGCCCCGGCCGTCCGGCTCGTAGGTCGCGAAGGCGGGCTGGCCGTTGCACGAGCCGGCCCGCAGCCGGATCCCGTGCGGCCGGGCCGGGGCGAACACCGCCATCTCGATGAACGCGGCGACGGCGTCCCGGCCGTCGAACCAGGCCGTGAGCGGCGGCATGGAAAAGCGGATGTCCTCGGCGATCAGCTGCACGAACCCGTCGATATCGGCGAGCTGCCACGCGCGGACGTAGCGGTCGAGCAGGCGCCGCACCCGGGGTTCGCCGAGGTCGGGCTGGGGCCGGCCCGCGGCGGCGCGCACGGACTCGCGCGCCCGCGACAGCAGGCTATTGACGGCCGTGGCGCCGACGCCGAGCACCTCGCCGGTCTCCGCGTGGGTGAACGCCAGCACGTCGTGCAGCAGCAGGGCGGCGCGCTGACGCGGCGCCAGCCGCTGCAGCGCGGCCACGAAGGCCAGGCTGACCTCCTCTCGCCGGACCACCTCGTCCTGGGGATCCCCGCGCAGGTCGGCGTCGCTGACCGGCTCGACCCAGGCCAGCTCCGGGTCGGGCGCGCCGGGCATCGCACCGGGCGCCAGCGGCGGCCCGTAGTCCGCGGGACCGATCCGGGCCCGTCTCGCCCGCAGCCCGTCGAGGCAGATGTTGGTGGCGATCCGCTGCAGCCAGGCGCCGAACGGCCCGGAGCCGTCGTAGGTCGCCAGCCTGCGCCACGCGCGCTCGAGGGTGTCCTGCGTGGCGTCCTCGGCGTCGGCGCCCGAGCCGAGCATGCGGTAGCAGTGCCGGAACACCGCCCGCTGATGCGGCCCGATCAGCGCCGCGAACGCCCCGTCTTCGCCGGCGACCGCCCGCGCGAGCAGGCCAGGATCGGCAGGACCCGCCATAACCAGCCTTTCCCCGGTCCGCGCGGGCGCGTCGCCGCCGACATCAGGCCTCGGCCTGGGCCAGCCCGACCACCTGCCCCTGCGGGTCGGCCACCAGCCCGAACGTGACCCCGGGCACCTTGGTCGCGGGCTGGACCACGCGCCCGCCCTGGGCGACCGCGGCCTCAAGCGTAGCGGCGATGTCCGGCACGCCGACGAAGAACGTGACCAGGGGCTCGCCGCCCTGCACCGGGCCGATGCCGCCGGGCACCGCGCCCTCGACCCCGGTGTCCACGTAGCTGTAGCCCGGTATCCCCCCGTCGGGGAACGTCCAGCCGAACAGCTGCCCGAAGAACTTACGCGTCGCGTCCGGATCGGAGGACCTGATCTCGAAGTGAACCACTGGACTGGCCATGGACGTGCTCCTGTCGTCTCGCGGAGATGCTGACACCTGGTCCGACGACGAGAGCCGCCGCGATCTCTCGGTGCCCGGCCGGAATCACCGGGGCGGCGGCCGGGTTGGCACTGGCATGGCTTCAGGACACACGATCACGATCACCCCCGCCGAGCTCCACGTCGAGGTCACCCTGGCCGGCCAGAAGCTGGCCGAGTCGGACCGGCCCGTCCTGCTGGACGAGACCGGGCTGCCGACCCGCTATTACCTGCCCCGCGAGGATGTGCGCACCGAGCTCCTCCGGCCGACGGACACGGCGACGCACTGCCCGTACAAGGGCGACGCGTCGTACTGGTCGGCGCAGGTCGGCGGCCAGACCTACGACGACGTCGTCTGGAGCTACGAGAAGCCGATACCCGGGGCCGAGGGAATCACCGGCCTCATGTGCTTCTACCCCGAGCGGGTCGAGCTGACGGTCACCGGCGAGCAGCCGAGCCCGCAGGCGGCCGCGCGCTGACCGCGCGACCCGCCCGCGAGCCCGGTCTTACGGTTTCGCCTTCGCCTTCCTCGGTTTCCTGACCTTCGGCGGCAGCGCGCCGACGTGGGTCAGGGCCTTCGCGACCCAGCCCGCGGCGACGTCGGGCTGGGCGCGCCAGGCCTGCGGCAGGCTGATGTAGCCGCCCATCGGGCGTTCCGCGGGCCCGAACGGCCCCGATCCGTCGATCGCGGCCAGTTCCGCGTGGGCGGCCTCGTCGAGCCGGACGCCCACGTCCGGCCCGAACAGCCCGGCGAACATGTTGCCGTGCACGAACGCGCCGAGGTTGCCGAACATCGGCTTGACCTCAACGTCCGGGTGGTCCGGGATCAGGCCAAGGAAGAACTGCTTGTCGTCCTCGGTCGGCTTAGGTATCTCCATCCCGGGATTATGAGCCTTCCGGCTGAGGGGCGAGCTTGATGATGCTGAACGTCGCGCCCTGCGCGTCGCGCACCACCGCTATCCGGCCGACCGGGGTGTCGAACGGCTCGGCCACCACCGAGCCGCCCAGCTCCGTCACCTTGGCCGCGGTGGCGTCCGCGTCATCGACCGCGAAGTACACGTTCCAGACGTTGGGAATGCCCTCCATCGGCGGCGGGGTGCTGCCGCCCACCTGCTGCCCGCCGACCTCGAACAGCGTGTACTCACTGCCGTCGCCCATGTCCATCGTGGACGTGGTCATGCCGAGCACCTGCTCGTAGAACTTGATCGCGGACGGGTCGTTGGTGATCAGCTCGTTCCAGGACAGGGTCCCCGGCTCGTTGACCAGCGTGGCGCCGATGTGCTGGCCGGCCTGCCAGAGCGCGACCCCGGCGCCGCCCGGGTCCATCACGAACGCCATCCTTCCGGCATCCATGATGTCGAACGGCGGCATCGCGACCTGGCCGCCCGCCGCCTCGACCTTGCTGACCGCGTCGTCGACGTTGTCGACCGCGATGTAGGTGTTCCACATCGGGGGCGCGCCCGCGGCCGCCATGTCCGGGGCCTGCGGCGCGATCGCGGCGACGGTCTTGTCGCCGAGCAGGGCCATGGAGTAGACCGTCCCAGCCTCGGGCATCGGCTGGTCGTCGTAGGTCCAGCCGAACAGGCCGGCGTAGAACTGCTTCGCCGCGGACTGGTCGGTGGTCTGCAGGTCCACCCAGTTCGGAGTTCCCTGGGCGTAGGAGGTGCGTACCGGCATGTCTTTCCCCTCAGGTTGATGATGTGCCGCCGACCGGCACGTACCGGCCGGTAAATGCGATAAGACGATCCATAACGCCAGCATCGGGGCCGACCGGGACCGCGTCGGCGAAGTTCCCCCCACTGCGGACCTCCGGCGTGATGATCTGGCCCGCCACGTGGAGCACGTGCGCGGCGAGCCCCTCGGGAACTGTAACGTGCTGGCCGGTGGCCCGGGCGAGGTCCCACGCATGAACGAGGAACTCGACCGAGAGGATGCCCAGGGCCGCGCCAGCGGGCATCTCGCCACTGCCCACCTTCACGGTGCCGTCCAGGCCGCGGCCGTTCCACGCCTCGAGCGCGGGCTGGGCCGCCGCGGCGAGCCTGGGCTCGAGCGCGGTCGCGGCGGCCGGGGGGAACTCTGCGCCTGCGGCGCCGCCGACGAACGTGACCGAGCCGATCAGGTGATCGGCCAGCTGGGCCACGCTGAACTCCGGGCAGACGGTCGCCCGGTCGTAATCGGCCTCCGCGACCCCGCGCAGGACGAGCTGGCACACGGCCAGGGTCGCCTCGGCGGCCGCGATCGCGTCGGGGTCCTGCGGCACGGCGGCCCACTCGTCGGCACCGGCGTCGCCCCGCGTCCCGGCCTCGGCCAGCCGGCCGAGGTAGTGGGTCCAGCCCTCGCCGTGCATCGCCGCCTGCTCGCCGGTCAGCCCGTCGTGGACCAGCCGGACGATCGTCCCGCCCTCGGCCGGCTCCAGCGTTATGGTCACGGTCGACGCGCCGGGCGGCAGGGCCGTGTCGCCCTCCCAGCCCCAGGTGAACACGACCCGCCGACCCGGCTCCACCTCGGTGAAGGTGCCGCACGCGGAGTGGCCGGGAATGATCGTCCACCGGTAGTCGCCCCCGGCCCGCAGGTCGACCCGCGCGGTAATGGCCTTCCAGCGGCGCAGCCGGTCGGGCTGGGTTATCAGCGCGAAGGTCTCATCGGCACCCAACGGCACGAGCACGGACTTCTCGAACGGCATCGCGGTTCCCCCTCGGACGCAATGTGACGGCGAGCGCATCACGAACGAGCTGATCTAGTTCACGTGTCCAGAACGCGTCGAGTTCAGCCCGCAGAGCTGTCATGCCCTCGGGATTCAGGCGGTAGTACTGAAACCTTCCCTCTCGTCTGCTGGCCACCAGCCCCGCCTCGGCCAGCACACCCAGATGCTGAGATATCGCCGACCGGCTCACCGTGAAGTTGCCGGCCAGCTCGGTCACCGTCCGTTCTCCGTGGCCCAGCAGCTGCAGCAGGCGTCGCCGACTCGGCTCGGCCACCGCGGCCATCAGGTCTGGCACCACAACACGTTAGTCACCGCTAACGCGTCAGGCAAGCAGAAAGCCGCTACGAGCCCCATGCGGGAGGCGATCAGGGCATACAGCGCTGCTGTCAGCAATTTCGGCCATTAGCCGATCTGCTTTACAGTTGCGGCGGATCTGAGGTTGGGAGCATCTCATGATGAACTTCGACGAGTGGATGCAGGCCAGCGACTCGCAGACGATGACACAGCCGGTGTTCCGGCGGGTGCTGTTGGCCATCGAGGACACGAGCCAGGTGGAGGGCGCGATCGAGCTGGCGCGGCGAGCCTGCGTGCCCGGCGTGACCGAGGCCCGCGTGCTGCACCTGAACCTTCGCGACAGCATCCGCGGCCAGCGCTTCGCGCTCGAGACGAAGTCCGAGGCCTCCTACGTCGTCGAGGCAACCGTCTTCGAGCTTCGCATGGCCGACATCGGAGCCTCGGGAGAAGTCCGCCACGCCCTCTTCGACCAGACGGCCGAGGCGATCGTCACCGACGCAGCCGAGTGGGGGGCGGACCTGATCGTGCTCGGCGCGCCGCGCCGTGGCGAGCTCAGGACCCGGCTGTTCGGCGGCGTGACGCTCCGCGTGCTGCAGCACGCGCCGTGCCCGGTCCTCGTGGCCCGCGCGGCGAGCAGGGGCCGCCGTCAGCCCCGGGCGGTGGCCCAGAACGCGCACTGATGCTCGGCGGCGAAGCCGGTCTCGACTCGCGGCGTGGGCGGGATCAGCGAGATCATCCGCTGGGTGCCGCCCTGGAATTGCGGCCAGGCCGGCTCACCTGCTGCGGAGGCGACGCCCAGCCGGGCGAACGTCGTCCAGTACCGCTGCATGCTGGCGGCCAGCTGCTGCTGCTCAGAGGTGAAGAGACCGGGGTACGGGGTGACGTTCAGCTGGAAGAGGTACTGGATCTCCGAGGCATGGGCCGCCCCGTAGGAGAAGCCGCTGATCGGGGGCAGGAAGCGCTGCGGCGCATGCTCGTCGTTGAACTCGTAGGCGAACGTCGGCGCGAACCTGGACAGCTCCTGGTCGATCGTCAGTGCCGGGCACGCGAAGATCGCGTCGGTGCCGACGGCGCCGAGGGCCTCGTCTGGGCTCGCGAAGCTGCTCAGCGGGTAGCGGGTCGCGACGACCGCCGCCTCGGCCGGCGAGACGCTGACGGTTGACGCGATCATGCTCTGGTAGTTCGCCGCCGTGACCGGTCCGGTCAGCGGCCGGAAAATGGCGATGAACAGCCGCCACTCGTCGTGGTTGGTGCCGTTGATCACCGGCACGTGAGTGAAGTCGCCGCTGGCCAGTGCGGTCCCGATCGACTGGGGCAGCGCCGCGCCGTCGACGTTCATGCCCACGGCGCCCTGGTTGTTCAGGATGGTCGTCACCGGCAGGCCGCGCAGGCAGGCAGCGGTCTGGCCGGCGCACCCGGCCTTGGCGGCAAACGCCTCGCCCGAGGACTCGGCCGCGGACAGGCTGGGCAGGAGCAGGCTGTAGGCGCCGCTCTCGACGATCGCCTTGGCGAACAGGCCCCTGGCTGCGGGCGACACAAGCTGCGCCAGCACGCTGAGGCCGCCGGCGGACTCGCCGGCGATCGTCACGTTGCCCGGGTCGCCTCCGAACCCGCGGATGTTGCGCTGCACCCAGCGCAGCGCCGCCTGCTGATCCATCAGCCCGTAGTCGCCGACGGGCCCGCCGGGGCGGGCGGCCAGCGCCGGGTGGGCCAGGAAGCCCAGCGCTCCGAGGCGGTAGTTGACGGTGACGACGACCGTCCCGTCCTGGACCAGGCCGGCCGGGTTGTAGTCGTCGCTCTCCCCCGCGGTCAGGTCCCCGCCGTGGATCCACACCAGGACCCGCAGGGCGCGGCCGGCCAGCGAGGAGCCAGCCGGGGCGTAGACGTTCAGGAAGAGGCAGTTCTCCGACATGCTCCCGATGCCGAACTTGCTGCCGTACTGCGGGCAGTGCGAGCCGAACTGTGTGGCGGCGCGCACGCCGGCCCAGTGCGCCGCCGGCTGCGGGGGACGCCAGCGGAGCCGGCCGACCGGCGGCGCCGCGTAGGGAACCCCGAGGAACTCGTCGATCGTTCCGGCGGCCTGGCCGCGCAGTCTCCCCTCGGCGGTCGTGACGATCAGGCTGCCGGCCGGGACCTGGCGTCTGGCCGGAGCCTGGCTCACCGTGTCCACGCCGGTGGCGGTCGCGCAGGAGGCCAGGGTGACGGCGGCGGCGAGCCCGGCGGCCAGCGGCCAGCGGCTCCTTGTGCCCAGCATGCGCGTTCTCCATCTGTAGCGGCGGATGACCAGAATCCGGGGACTAGCCGAATCTACTGCGGAGTAGCTTTTATGGGAACACCCGCTTCAGCGGAAGTCGCGGCTGCGGGCGGCGGCGACCACGCGGAGCCGGCGCAGCCGGACGGCGAGCAGGCTGACCGCCCCGTCCAGGCGCTCGACCCGGCCGAAGATGATCAAGGCGCTCGCGTCCATCGCCACGCGGCGGTGGCGCTCCCAGACGGCGGGAGGGCAGATGATGTTCACCATCCCGGTCTCGTCCTCCAGGCTCAGGAACACCACCCCGCGGGCGGTCCCCGGCTGCTGCCGGTGCGTGACCAGCCCGGCCACCGTCACGTTCGCGCCTGGGCGGGCCGTGCGCAGGGCTTCCGCCTCGATCACGCCCTGCTCGGCCAGGTCGGGACGGATGTGCTCGATCGGGTGGGTGCCGTAGGTTCCGGTCGCCCACAGGTCGGCGAAGGTCTCCTCGGCCGCCGTCATCGGCGGCAGCGGCGGCGCGGCCAGGCCCGGGGTGGTCCCGGGCAGCTGCCCGGCGCGGATGGTGGCCGCCGCCCCGGCCGCCCACAGCGCCTCGCGCCTGCCGATCCCGAAGCAGCCGAACGCGCCCGCGGTAGCCAGCGCCTCCAGCGCCGGGGCCGGGAGCCGGGTGCCGCGGGCGAAGTCCTCCAGGTCCCGGTACTGCTGGCCGGCCACGACGGCGGCGGCCGCGTCGGCGCCGAGGTTGCGCACGTCGGCCAGGCCGAGCCTGATCGCCGGCTGGCCTGCCACCGGCCGGCCTCCCGCGGGTTCGGGCCCGCCCGGCCGACGTCCGTTAGGAATATTCTCTAGGGTTGCAAGCGCGGCACTGGCGTTGACGTCGACGCTGCGCACCTCGACCCCGTGCCTGCGGGCGTCGCTGACCAGGCTGGCCGGGGAGTAGAAGCCCATCGGCTGGGCGCGCAGCAGGGCGGCGGTGAACGCCGCCGGGTAGTAGCACTTCAGCCACGCGCTGGCGTAGACCAGGTAGGCGAAGCTGATCGCGTGTGACTCGGGGAAGCCGTAGCTGGAGAACGCCAGGATCTTGACGTAGATGTCCTCGGCGACGTCGTCGGGGATGCCGCCCGTGGCCATGCCCATGAGCAGCCGCCCGCGCAGCTCCTCGATCCGCTCCGGCGCGCGCTTGGAGCTCATCGCCTGCCGCAGCTGGTCGGCCTCGGTGGGCGTGAACGAGGCGCAGTCGATCGCGAGCTGCATCATCTGCTCCTGGAACAGCGGCACGCCGAGGGTCTTGCCAAGGGCGACACGCATCGACTCGTGCGGCAGGTCGGCCAGCTCGTCGCCCTGCCGACGGCGCATGTAAGGGTGCACCGAGCCGCCCTGGATCGGGCCCGGCCTGATCAGGGCGACCTCGACGACCAGGTCGTAGAACTCCCTCGGCCGCAGCCTCGGCAGCGTGGCCATCTGGGCGCGGGACTCGACCTGGAACACGCCGACCGTGTCCGCCGCGCACAGCATGTCGTAGACGCCGGGATCCTCCTGGGGGATCGAGTGCAGGCTCCAGCGCCGGCCGTGGTGCGCCTCGACCAGCTCGAAGCAGTCCCGCAGCGCGGTCAGCATGCCGAGGCCGAGCAGGTCGAACTTGACCAGCCCGGCGTAGGCGCAGTCATCCTTGTCCCACTGCAGCACGGTGCGGCCCGGCATCCGCGCCCACTCCACCGGGCACACCTCCCCCACCGGCCGGTCGCAGATCACCATCCCGCCGGAGTGAATGCCCAGGTGGCGGGGCAGACGCTGCATCCGGGCGGCGAGCGCGGCCACGGCGGGCGGGACGCCGGCGTCGGGCGGGATCAGCTCGCCCGGGCCGTACGGGCGCGGGCCCACCTGCCTGCCCCAGGCGTCCAGCTGGCCCGGCTCATAGCCGAACGCCCGCCCGGCGTCCCGCAGCGCCATCCGCGGCCGGTAGGAGATCACGTTGGCGACCTGGGCGGCGTTCTGCCGGCCGTACCTGCCGTAGACGTACTGGATCACCTCCTCCCGGCGCTGGTGCTCGATGTCCAGGTCGATGTCGGGCGGCCCGTCCCGTCCCGCCGACAGGAAGCGCTCGAACAGCAGGCCATGGCGGACGGGGTCCACGCTGGTGATCCCGAGCGCGTAGCAGACCGCGGAGTTGGCGGCCGATCCGCGGCCCTGGCAGAGGATGCCGCTGCGCTCGCAGAACTGCACGATGTCAGCCACGATCAGGAAGTAGCCGGGGAAGCCCAGGTCCACGATGACCGCAAGCTCGCTGTCGATCTGGGCGTAGGCCCCCTCGACGCGTTCCGCCCGGCGCGGGCCGTAGCGTTCCCGGGCGCGGTCCGCGACCAGCTGGCGGAGCCAGGTGGCCTCGGTGTGGTCTTCGGGGACCGGGAAGTCCGGCAGCTTCGGCGCGATCACGTGGAAGTCGAACGCGCAGCTCGCCGCCAGCTCGATCGTTCGCTCCCGCACCCCGGGGTACCTGCGCAGCCGGCGGGCCATCTCCGCGCCGGACCGCAGGTAGGCGGCGCCGGAGGCGGCCAGCCAGCCGTCCATCTCATCCAGGCTGCGGCGGGCCCTGATCGCGGCCAGCGCCTGAGCGAGCCTCGCGTCCTGCGGCGCCGCGTAGTGCACGTTGTTGCTGGCGATCACGGCTGCCCCGGCCCGCTGAGCCAGCTCGCAGAGCGCGTCGTTGCGCTCGTCGTCGGCCGGCTGGTCGTGGAAGGTGAGCTCGACGACAACGTTCTCGCGGCCGTACACGTCGCGCAGGGCGCGGAGCTCTCGCGCCGCGGCCCGCTGGTCAGCGAGCGCCGCGGGGACGGCGCCCTTTCGGCAGCCGGTGAGGATCACCCAGTGCCCGCCGTGTGCCCGCGCCAGCTCGTCCTGGTCGTAGACAGGCCTGCCCTTCTCGCCCCCGCGCAGCTGCGCGGCGCTGATCACCTGGCACAGCCGCCGGTATCCCTCGGGATCGCGGGCGAGCACCAGCAGGTGCCTGCCCACCGGGTCGGGCACGCCGCCCTGGCCTCCGGGCAGGTCCAGGCTGAGCTCGGCGCCGAAGACCGTGCCGAGCCTGACGCCGGCCTGGCCCAGGCGGGCGGCCGCCTGAGCGAACTGGGGTACCCCGTACATGCCGTCGTGATCGGTGATGGCCAGCGCTTCCAGGCCGCGAGCGGCCGCCTCGGCGACCAGCTCCTCGGGGCTGGACGCTCCGTCGAGGAAGCTGTAGGACGAGTGGCAGTGCAGCTCGGCCCACGCCGGGTCGCGGCCGGGCCGCGGAGGCTCGTCGCTGGGCGCCACCAGGTGCGGGCGCCGCGGTTGTTCTCGTGTGTCCTCCCCGGCGGCCTTACCCCACGACAGGCGCCGCTCGAGCTCCCGCCACGGGAGCGGCGGGTTGTCCCAGCCCATGATCCGCCGTGTCCCTCCAGTAAGTCGTAGCCGGCCTCGATCAGCCAGCGGCCGTTCTGGACCGTGGCCAGCCAGGCGCTCCCGTCGCCGGTGACCAGCTGGAACCTGGCCTTCCTGGTCGCGCTGGCCGGATGCCACCAGCGCTCGTCGACCGGCCAGGGCCCGGCCCAGGAGGTGATCGCCAGCCACGGCCCGCCATCTGCCGCAAGCGGGGTCGCCGAGAGCTGGGCCGGGGGGGCGGAGACCACCGCGCGCCCGGTGATGGTCACCGTGTCTCCCGTGTCGTCGGTGACCGTGACCGGCACCGGGGCGGGGCAGATCGTGGCCGGGGCCGGGGCCGGGAGCCGCCCGGGCCAGGGCTGGCCGGCGGGGTACCGGGGATCCGCGGCGTCGCCGAACGGGACCAGGGTCACCTGGTCGGCCGGGCCGCGCCCGCCCGCGAGCACCGGGCGGGTCACCGCGCCGTGCCCGAGCATGGCCTGGACCCGGATGGCGGCGCGCGCTACCCGGTCGCTGATCACCGCGTCGCCCCACAGGCCGAGCTGGCGGCCCTCGTCACGCACCAGCTGGTCGGGAATCAGCCGCAGCAGCGTGATCCCGCCGACCCCGATCCCCGGGTCACCGGGGATCGGCGCCCGCCAGCCGGCCAGCTGCCACCGCACCCGCTCGGCCACCGCCAGCGCGGACAGCAGGCCGTCGTGCCGCCATAGCCGGGTGATCTCCTGCCCGTCCTCGCAAACCACCTGGACCTGGACCCGCACGCAGGCCAGCCCCCGGTCGGCCAGGCCGGCGTGCATCCGCTCGGCGAGCGCCTTGGCGGCGAACACCGCCGGCTCGGACTGCTCGGCCGGCGGGTCGAACGCCACGGAAACGGACAGGTCGACCGAGGGCGGGCGAGGGGCCAGCGGGCGGGGATCCAGGCCGCGCGCCAGCCGGTGCGCGGCCGTTCCGTGGCTTCCGAACCGGTTCGCCGCCTCGGCGGCCGGCAGCGCCGCGAACTCCCCCAGCGTCCTGATGCCCAGCCGGGGCAGCAGGTCGGCAAGCTCCGGGTGGCCCAGGACGCTGACCGGGTGCGGGGCCAGGAACGCCGGTGTCCCGCCCGGGGCCACGACCGCGGGCCGGGCTTCCCGGGCGGCCCGGGCGGCGAGCCGCGCGGCGAACAGGCCATCAGCCACGCCGACCTGGCAGGAGAACCCGCGGTCGGCCGCCGCCTCGATGATCTTCCTGGCCAGGGCGTCTTCCCCGCCGAAGTACCGGGCCGGGCCGCGGGCGCCGACGGCGCAGGCCCCCGGATAGAGCACCTCCACCCGCGGGCAGAATCCTTCCACCACGGCCACCACCTGCTCGAATGCCCGCGCATCCCGCTGTACTTCCCCCGCCCCCGGCCAGCCCGGGCACCACACCACAAGCACCCGCCGTGACTGGCCGCCACCCGCGGTCATCCGGTCTCCGTCCACTCGTTCCAGGACGGCCCGCTGCGGGGGACGCTGGCCTCGTCCGCGAGGGCCACCGACCCGTCGGGGGCGGGCAGCCACAGCCACCGGGCCCGTGACCGCGCCGCCGCGCCCCTGCCGTCCGCCACCACCTGGACCCGCCGGGCCCGCAGCCGTCCGTGACCTGCCCCGATCCCCGTCCACTCCTGGCGGGCGACGAGCAGCCTGGTCTGCGCGCCATCCCACTCCCCCGCGACCACGAGGACGCCCCCGAAGCGGCGCGCGGTGGCCTCGAGCCGCCGCCGGACCTGGGCGGAGGGCCGGTCCGGCGGCCGCAGCAGAACCAGCTCGCAGCCGTCGAGCAGCGAGGCCACCACCCGCGGCCAGCTTCTCCCCGGCTCCGCGACCAGCAGCATCCGGTCCGGGTCCAGGCCCGCGTCGACCGCCGCCACCACCCCGAGCGCCGGCACCCCGGCCACCGCGCACCAGGCCCCGGCCGCCGACGCGCCCGCGACCAGCGCCAGGCAGAGCAGGCTCCAGCGCCCCGCCGCGACGACCGAGCCGCGGGTCAGGCCCCCGCCAGGAAGCAGCTCCCGCAGGGCAGGAAGCACCGGCAGGACGCCCTCACCCGTAACATCCGCCCCCACAGAAACACTATCGAACGAAGATTCGACACTGTCAAGCAGAACACCCGAACCTGTGACAGTGTGTTCAGCGAGGCAGGCCGGGCCGCAATCGCTGGAGAGAACTGCGGGAACGGATTGACATTTGTGATGCCAAGGCGGTACACGTAACGATTCATGAGCGGCGGCGTGAGCTCCCGTGCGGGACGGCGCGACCTGAGGGCCGGAGTTATCGCGATTCTGCTGGTCACGGTGGTGGCCGGAGCACTGGCGATCGTGCACTTCGCCACCATGAACACCAGCCCCCTGAGCGGCCTGGGGCCAGCGGACGCCGGTGCCGTATCGGGCGCGCGCTCGCATACCCCGGGCCCGGCGGCATTAGGCCGGCACACCCCGCCCGCGGCCTCCCGTTACCGAGTCTCATCACCGTCGTCGCCCCGGGCGGTCCCGGCCGCGTTCGCACCCAGCACGGCC
>DASYXX010000373.1:0-3888 GCA_035934395.1 Streptosporangiaceae bacterium | reverse complement strand
ACCAGCGCCACACTCCAGCACGCCGCGGCCGGACGCCAGTTCTCCGGACAGGTGTACGTGGCCACCCCGCAGCTGCTCGCGGCGTTCGGAATAAACGCCTCCCAGGTCGATTCCGCGGCCGACGTACTCAGCATGCGCCCGGGGCTGTCCGGCCTCTCCGGCATGCAGCTCGTCTACGGCGACTACTTCGGCAGCAACGGGAACGGCCCCCCGGGCCGCGGCCCGCAGAACCTCTACGCGTGCCCGAGGACCGAGTGCCTGGCCAACCCCGTGATTCAGGAGGCTGGCGCGCTCCCCTCGGGGACATCGGCGCCCAACACGCTGATCACCGAGGGGGCCGTCCGCCGGCTCGGCCTCCCGGTCAGCACATCGGGCTGGCTGGTCGTCGCCCCGCATGATCCCACCGCCGCGCAGATCACCAACGCCAGGCTCACCGCCGCCGGGGCGGGCCTGACCATCGAGACCCGCAACAGCGCGCCCTCCTCGTCGGAGATCATCAACTGGGCGACCGTCTTCGGGATCGCGCTCGCGCTCGGGATCCTCGCGATGAGCGTGGGCCTCATCCGCAGCGAGGCAGCGCGCGACCTGCGGACCCTGGCCGCCACCGGGGCCAGCCCTTCGACCCGGCGCACGCTCACTGCGGCCACCGCCGGCGGGCTCGCCCTGCTCGGCGCGGTGCTCGGCACGGCGGCGGCGTACGTCGGGGCCATCGCTTACTCCTGGGACAACAAGCTCGACGGCCTGTCCTCGCTTACCAGCGTTCCCGTCACGAACCTGCTGATCATCCTCGTGGGCATGCCGCTCGCCGCCGCGGTCACCGGCTGGCTCCTCGCCGGACGGGAGCCGCCCGCGATCGCCCACCAGCCGATCGAGTGAGTGACTTGGTCACCTCACGCTTGGCCCGCCGGGAACGTCTTCCCGGTGACCGCTCCGGAGGGGAGCGGCGGCCATCCGCGTGGAGGAAGGACGACACATGTCGATCGAGAAGAACAAGGCCATCGTCGGCCGCTGGTTCGCCGAGTTCTGGGGCAAGAACTTCGACCCCGCCGTCATCGACGACCTCGCCGCCCCCGACATCCGCTTCGAGTATTCGCTCCACGCCCCGTGCCGCGGCCGCGACGAGGTGCGGCAGTTCGCCACGAGGTTCCGGGCGGCGTTCCCCGACCTGAACTTCTGGGGCACCGCCGACCTGATCGCCGAGGGCGACTACGTCGTCGGCCAGTGGGAGGGCGGCGGCACGCAGAGCGGCGACGGGTTCGATGACATGCCGATCGGCTCGCTGCCGGCCGGCACCGGCAAGACAATGCGCTTCACCGGCATCTCGGTCCTCAAGGTCGAGAACGGGATGATCACCGAGGAGATCGGCCTCGACGACGGGGTCACGGTCCTGCAGCAGCTCGGCCTGATCACCGCGGCGTAGCCCCTCCCCGGTGCCGCAGCCGTCAGGTATCCGTGATCGCGGAGCGTCCCCGATGCTCCGCGATCACGGCATGCGCATTTTGATCGCGGCGGCCGCCGCCGGGAGGGCGGTCGCGGAGAAGCAGTTGGCCTCGGCGTACTCCTCGAGCTTGAGTGACTGCTCCCAGGGGGCGTCGGCGGCGGCGCGCAGGAGGGGCTTGGTCAGCTCGAGCGCGTGGGGCGGGAACGCGCCGATGCGCTCGCACCACCGCTCGGCCGCGGGCAGCAGCTCGTCGTGGGGATGGACCTCCTGGACGAGCCCGAGGCGCTCGGCCTCGGCCGCGCCGAGGTGTCGGCCGCTGATGTAGAAGGCCATCGCGGCGTGATAACCCAGCCGGCGGGTCAGCAGCCAGCTCGTTCCGACCTCGGGCACCAGCCCCAGGCGCCCGAACGCGGGCACGAGCACGGCGCGGTCGGAGGCGATGATCAGGTCGCAGGCCAGGGCGAAGGCCAGCCCCACGCCCGCGGCGGCCCCGTTGACCGCGGCGATGAAGATCTTGTCGGTCGTGGTCATCGTGCGCACGACGCCGCCGAACTGGCGCCGGATCCAGCGCCAGGCGTCGGTGGTGTCGGACGGGTCGGCGTCGGCCTGGATGGCCGTGGCCCCGGACTGGATCATCTCCAGGTCGCCTCCCGCGCAGAACGCGGGGTCCTGGCCGGTGATGACCACGGCCCGCAGCGACGGGTCGGCGGCCAGGTCGCTCAGGTGAGCCTGGAGCTGAACGGTCAGCCCGGCGCTGAGCGGGTTGAGGCGCTCGGGGTCGCACAGGGTGACGACGGCCCGGGTCCCGTCGCGCTCGACGCGCACGAGGCGGCGCCCGTCGCCGGCCCCCTGGCTGAGCATGTCCTGATAGAGAGTCATGCCGGGCTGCTCCTTTCCTGATCGCCGATGCGGTCAGCTCCCTGTCGCTTCGCTGTGGGGCGGAACGGCGGCGTCCAGCACGGCGCGGATCGCCCGCTCGACATACGCCCGGTGGGCCGGGGGCGGCACCGCGCCCGCCAGCAGGTGGCGCCGGACAGCGCCGTAGGGGAGATCGAACACGGCCAGCGTGACCAGCTCCCGCGCCGGCGCCGATGAGTGGCCGAACAGCTGGCCGGCGAGCCGCCCGACCACGCGCGTGACCGGCCGGTTCAGCGCGCGCAGCCGCTCCACCAGCGGCTGCGGCAGCGGCGACCGGATCAGGTCCGTGCGGCGCATGGACACCAGCAGCTGAGCGTCGGCAGGCGCGCTGAGCACGAAGTCGAAGATCGACAGGCCGCCCGCGACCACCGCCTCGGCCGGCTCGCCGCCTGTCTCCGTGACGGCTTCGACGGCGCCGATGCAGTGCCGTTGCGCCCGCTCGACCGCGCGCATCCACAGCTCGGCCAGCAGGGCCTCGCGGGAGTCGAAGCGGTAGTAGATCGATCCTGGCGGCGCGCCGCTGGCGCGGGCGATATTGCCGATCGTCGCGGCCGCGACACCCTCGCCAAGCACCAGGCTGCGCGCGCCGTCGAGGATCTGATCCGAGGTGTACAGCCGGAGTCTCCCCATAATAGTTAGATTATTCTAAAACGACTCATCCAGAATTTCCAGCAGCATCGATAGAACATAGATGCTGCTAGAACCGCATCGATGTTCCATCGATGCGGTTTGCTGGGATGCCCAGACCGCCGCCGGGGGCGCCGAAGGGGCGGCGATGGGGGCGGGGCTAGCGGCCGAACTCGGGGGTGGGGAGGTAGGGGCCGCTGAGCGTGGCGGCGATGCAGCGGTAGGCGCGGGCCCCGCTGTCGAACGCGACCTCGTCGGGCGGCATCACCTGGATCTGCCAGTCCTTCCGGGGGATCAGGCGCGCTCGGCCGACGCGCGAGCGGAGCAGCACGGGCAGTGAGCACACGGCCCGTATCGCCGGGTTCGCGGACACGATGTCCTGGTCGAACGTTGCCACGTCCGCGGGCAGAATGCCGATCGCGAACGTCTCCCAGCTGTGCGGCTGCGAGCAGGACTGGCTCTGGGCGCTGACGCTGCCGTTGATGTCCACCGTCCCCTGCCAGCATTCCGGGTCCTTCGGGCAGCGTGCCGCGGCGATCCGCACCGACGAAGCCGGGCACCCGCTGGTCACCGTGGGGATGCCGAACCCGCCCGGCAGGGTGCTCATCGCGGCGGGCCCGTCGGACCGCGGCGGAGTGGCCGACCCGGCGCTCGGCGTGTGCAGGTACAGGCCGACCGCCACGGCGGCGGCGACAATGACCAGGGCGAGGCCGCCGCCGACCAGGGCGGCTGCCCGCGCCGCCGGCTGCCAGCGGGGTGCCGTGGCGGCGGCGCCGGCGGGTCTGCGCGAGTTGCCAGCCGGGACCGCGTAGGGCGGCGAGCCCTGGGTCGTGTCGTCGGGCCCGCCCCGGACCCGATCACGGGCGGGCGGGCAGGTGGGTTCTTCGGGCAGCGCGGCGAGG
>DASYXX010000351.1:0-5001 GCA_035934395.1 Streptosporangiaceae bacterium | reverse complement strand
CACCTGATCAAGTGCTTCATCCCGATGTGGGACCGGATCCACGCCCAGCTTCACACCAACAAGGTGGTCGCCGCCGCCTTCCCCAACGACTCGGACGGCAACGCGTTCCGCGCGGTGTTCCCGCCGATCGCCAAGGCCGCGGGCTACACGATGGACCTCTCGGCGGCCTACACGGACGGGACCACGAGCTACTCCTCGATGATCTCGGCGTTCAAGGCGTCCGGTGC
This sequence comes from Streptosporangiaceae bacterium, assembly GCA_035934395.1. Classification (GTDB taxonomy): domain Bacteria; phylum Actinomycetota; class Actinomycetes; order Streptosporangiales; family Streptosporangiaceae; genus JASHPR01. The sequence continues at coordinate 4,774 of DASYXX010000351.1, read as the reverse complement.
CGACTTTTTCACCAACGTGCCGCTGCCGCCGGACTTCGCCACCATGTGGAAGCAATCTGCGCAGCAGGGCTTCAAGCCGAAGCTGGCGACCGTGGCCAAGGTGCTGCTGGTCCCGCCCGACGCTTACGCGCTCGGCAGCCTGTCCTACAACGTCGCCACCGACGCCTGGTGGGCCCCGAGCCTGCCGTGGACGTCCTCGTTCACCGGGGAGACCTGCCAGCAGCTGGCCAGCGAGTTCGAGGCCGCCACCAGCGGGCAGTGGAACTCCAACATCTCGAACTACAGCCTGTTCGAGGCCGCCCACGCCGCCCTCACCTCGGTCAGCGACCCGCACGACAAGGCCGAGGTCGCCGACGCCATCCACAAGGTGAACATCCAGGCGGTGGCCGGGCCGCTCAACTTCGCCTCGGGCGGTCCGGCGCCGGGGGTGGCGATCACCCCGCCGGTCGGCGTGCAGTGGCAGAAGGGCACCAAGTTCCCGGTGGAGATGCAGGTCGTCGACAACACGCTGCAGCCGCAGGCCAAGATCACCGCCGACCTGAAGCCGACCAACCCGTAACGGATGACCGAGCCGGAGGGCAGTGAGGCGGGAATGGGGAGGCGGGGGCCCCGGAGGCGAGCGAGAAGCACATGAGCGAGCGGGAAAGCACATCAGCGAGCCGAGGGGCGCGGCGCCGCCTGGACTGAGGAGCGAGCGACGGAGGAGCGAGCGACGAGGGAAGGCGGTGCCTCAAGGGCGCCCCGAGGCGAGCGGGGAAGCGCAGCATGACAGCCCCGCTGCTTGAGCTCGACCGGGTGACGAAGCGGTTCGGCCGGGTGGTCATCGCGGAGGACCTGTCGCTGGCCGTCGGTGCGGGGGACGTGGTCGGGATCGTGGGGCCGAACGGGGCGGGCAAGACCAGCCTGTTCGGCCTCATCTCGGGCGATCTGGCCCCCGGGGCCGGCGAGATCCGGTTCGCCGGGCGCACGGTCACTAAGCTGGACGCGGCTGCGCGGTGCCGGCTGGGCGTCGGCCGGACGTATCAGGTGCCGCGGCCCTTCGGGGACATGACCGTGTTCGAGAACCTGCTCGTGGCCGCGCAGCAGGGCGGTGGGCTCCGGCGCCGCGCCAGCTACACGGCCGCGGTCGGGGCGCTGGAGCGGACCGGTATCTCCGGGCAGGCGAACGTGCCCGCCGAGCGGCTAGGCCTGCTCCAGCGTAAGCGGCTGGAGCTGGCCCGTGCCCTGGCCACGCAGCCCACGCTGCTGCTGCTCGATGAGGTGGCGGGCGGCCTGACCGACCCCGAGGTCGCCCAGCTCGTCGAGATCATCCGCGGCGTCAACGCCGAGGGCACCGCGGTGATCTGGATCGAGCACGTGGTGCGGGCGCTCACGGCCGTGGTGCGCCGACTGATCTGCCTGGCCGGCGGCACGTTCGTGGGCGACGGCGAGCCTGCCACCGTGCTGGCCGACCCCGCGGTCCGCGAGGTCTTCCTCGGCACCGAGGTCACCGCGGCCCTGGCCGGGGGGTCCATGGAGGTACCTCCCGCCGACGGCGAGCGGGACCCACGGTGAGCGAGCCGGAGGGGCGCGGCGGCGCCTGGACTGAGGAGCGAGGAACGAGCGACGAGGGAAGGCGGTGCCTCAAGAGGCGCCCCGCAGGCGAGCGGGGAACACAGTGACCGGGCCAGGAAACAACCAGCGGCTGGACGACGGGAGCCCGCTGCTGGAGGTGAGCGAGCTGGTCGTGCACCACGGCCAGCTCCGGGCGCTGGACGGGGTCTCGCTGCGGGTGTTTCCCGGCGAGGTGTATGCGATCATCGGCGCGAACGGCGCAGGCAAGTCGACGCTGCTGCGCACGATCTCGGGCCTGCACCACCCGAGCGCGGGGTCGGTCCAGTTCGACGGCCGGGACGTGACCAGGCTGCGGCCAGAGCGCCGGGCCACCGCCGGGATCGTTATGGTGCCCGAGGGCAGACGGCTGTTCGGGTCGCTGTCGGTCGAGGAGAACCTGCAGGTCGGCACCGCCTACGCGCGCGAGGGGCCGTGGACGATCGAGCGGGTATATGAGATGTTCGGCTGGATGCGAGAACGCCGCGGCCAGCGCACCGCCCAGCTGTCAGGCGGCGAGCAGCAGGCTGTCGCCATCAGCCGGGCGCTGGTCGCCAACCCCCGCGTGCTGCTCCTCGACGAGCTGTCGCTCGGGCTGGCGCCGGTGGTGGTGCAGCGGATCTACGGCATGCTCCCGCAGATCCTGGCCACCGGCCTGACGGTGCTGCTCGTGGAGCAGGACGTGAGCCAGGCGCTGCGGGTGGCCTCGCACATCCACTGCCTGCTCGAGGGCCGCACCACCCTGGAGGCCAGGCCCGCCGACGTCACCGCGGACCAGGTGGAGGCGGCGTACTTCGGGCTGGCGGGCGCCCGGAGGCGAGCGGGAGACACTGCGCGGCTGCCCGGGGGAACGGCGCAGGCGGGAGCCAGCCAGCCGGGCGAGCGCAGTGAGCGGGGTGAGCCGTAGTGGCATGGGTGAACACGATCATCCAGGGCGTGCTGACCGGCGGGCTGTATGCGCTGTTCGCCTGCGGGCTGTCGCTGATGTTCGGGGTGATGAACGTCGTCAACCTCGCCCACGGCGACCTGGCGGTGGTCGCGGGCTACGTCGCGATCGGCATCATCGCCGTCACCCACGTCCCGGTGCTGGCGTCGTTCCTCATCGTGGTCCCGGTGATGGCGCTGCTGGGGTACGTGCTGCAGCGCACGATCCTGCAGGGCGCGCTGGATCGCAGCGTGCTGACCACGCTGCTGGTCACCTTCGGCCTGTCGGTGGTGATCGAGAACGGGCTGCTGCAGTTCTTCACCGCCAACAGCCGCGCGATCGGCACCGGCCTGTCCCTGGTCACCGGGTCGTTCAAGCTCGGGTCGCAGATCCAGATCGGCTACCTGCTGGTGGCCATCTTCGCGACCGCCGTGGTGGTGCTGCTCGGCATGCAGTACTTCCTGTCCCGGTCGAGATACGGCCGGCTGATCCGCGCGGTCGCCGACGACAAGGAGGCGGCGCAGCTGTCGGGGGTGGATTACCGGCACGTGTTCGGCATCGCCGCCGCGCTCGCGTTCGGGACCGTGGCGCTGGCCGGCGTCGCCTACGGCATGTACTCCCAGCTCCAGCCCACCACCGGCACCGACACGATCCTCCTGTTCGCGTTCGCGGCCGTGGTGATCGGCGGGCTCGGCTCGCTGTGGGGCACCCTGCTCGGCGGCGTGGTCCTGGGCGTGGCCCAGCAGATCGGCGCCCAGATCAACATCTCCGACGAGGTCCTCGCCGGTTACATCGTCTTCCTCGCCGTGCTCGTCCTCCGCCCCCAGGGCCTGACCACCCGCAGGGCTCAGTCATGAGCGAGCTGCCGGGGCGCGGCGCCGCCTGGACTGACGAGCGAGGGACGAGCGAGGAGGGAAGGCGGCGCATCAAGGCGCGCCCCGGAGGCGAGCGGGGGGCACAGTCATGACCGTGGCCACCGACACCGCGACGCGTTCGGAAGAGGAATTCCGCGTCACCCGATCACGGCGAAACGTCGCCTGGACCGGGGCCGGCGCGCTGGCCGTCGTGGTGGTGCTCGCGTTCTTCCCGTACATCGTGTACTCGGGCACCACCACCATCATGGTGCAGGCGTTCATCGTGCTCACCCTGGCCAGCATGTGGAACCTGCTCGCCGGGTACGCCGGCCTGGTGTCGGTCGGGCACCAGGTGTTCGTCGGCCTCGGCGCCTACTTCGTGCTGATCCTGGCGATCCACGGCACCTCGCCGTTCGCCGCGCTGCCGGTCGCCGCCATCGGCTGCGGGGTGGCGGCGCTGCCGCTGTGGTGGCTGGTGTCCCGGCTCCGGAGCGGCTACTTCGCCATCGCCACCTGGGTCCTGGCCGCCACCGTCATGCTGGTCATCGAGAAGTTCTCCTCCATCGGCGGCGGCACCGGCATGCCGCTGCCGGGCCTGTCGGGGCTCGGCCCGACGCTGCTCACAGCCGAAACCTACTGGGCCGGGCTGGCCGTCACCGTGGTCGCGCTGGCCGGGATCTACCTGCTGCTGCGCGGCCGGCTCGGCCTGGTCCTCACCGCCATCCGCGACGACGAGACCGCCGCCCGCAGCAGCGGAGCGCGCGTCGGCCTCGCCCGGCTCCTGGTCTTCGTCGTCACCGGCGCCGGCTGCGGCGCCGCCGGGGCGCTGCTGGCCATCAGCCAGCTCCAGGTCCAGCCCGGCGCCGTGTTCAGCGTCCAGTGGACCGCCGAGATGGCCTTCGCCACCATCATCGGCGGCCTCGGCACGATCGAGGGCCCGATCATCGGCACGGCCGTCTACATGGTGCTGCAGCAGACCCTTGCCTCCTACAACGCCTGGTACCTGATCATCCTCGGCCTCGTCGCCATCGCCGTCGCGCTGTTCGCCCGCCGCGGCCTCTGGGGACTGGTCGACGAGCACCTCAACGTCCGGCTGTTCCCCGTCGGCTACTGGCTGCGCGCCACGGACGCCGCGGGGCGGAAGAACGGCAAGTGAAGGGGGAAGGGGGGATCGGAACGTTCTCGCCGGCGAACGATCATCGGTGAGGGCCCGGGGGTCAGCGCGATCCCTGGGCCTGCAGGTCGGCCTCGATCTGGCGCACCGTCTTCAGCAGCGCGGGCAGGATCTCCGACCGCATCGCCGCCATGCTGACCCGGCTGGCGTGCGCGGACACGTTGATCGCGGCGGTCCCGACGTCGGCCCCGCCGCGGATCGGCGCGGCCACCGCGCGCAGCCCCTCCTCGA
>DASYXX010000316.1:0-6793 GCA_035934395.1 Streptosporangiaceae bacterium | reverse complement strand
CTGAGCCGCCCGGGCATCCGCCCGCCCGCGCCCCTGGAGCTGACCGCAACCGAGCGGCAGGTGGCCCAGCTGGCTCGGCCTCCGGTCCCGGGCCGAACTCGCCCGCGACTTCGCGGCCGGCGGGCCCGGGACCTGAGCGATGCGCAGACCATAGGCCCCGGGCGGCCGTTTCGCCACCTGGCCGTGGTTTCCACGGATTCCTCCGCGGCCGCGCCTCGCTAGCCTGCCTGATCGGGCCCCGCCCGCCCGGGCGGCGGCTTGCCCTCCGAAAGGTGTCTAATGCGTCAGCTCTCTATTACCGGACGAGGCGCCTGGCATCGGGCGTCCGGCGCTGCCTTCGCCGGTGCCGCCGCGCTCGCGCTTGGCCTGGCCGGGGCCACAGCGTGCGCGGCTTCAGCGGCATCGGGTACGGCGAGGACGGCGGCGCTGGTGCGCGCGCCGGGGCCGTTCGAGCTTGGGCCTGCGAGCTCGCTGGGAGGGAGCGTCGCGGTTGAGCGCAGCGGCGAGCTGGTCGTGGTCTGGGACGTCGGCTCCGATCGGACGGCGGTATGCCTGATCCGTCTGGGCGGCCGGAGGTGCTCGCATGTCACGCTGCTCCGACCGTTGCTGCGCGACAGCACGTTCGGCGTGCCCGAGGTGTTCGCCCCGTCTCCGCAGCATGTCGTCGTGCTGCAGGACACGTGCTGTGACAGTGCTCCGGCGGGCGGTGACCTGCTCTACTCGTCCTCCGACGGAGGGCGCAGTTTCTCGGCACCGGTGCGGGTGGGCACGCTCAGCGTCTCCGCCGCGACCCTGATCGGCCGGAGGATCGCTTTCACGGCCGCGGACGACGGAACCGGGCCTCAGGTGGAGAGCATCCCGGTGACCCCGAGCGGCCCGCCGGCATCGATCGCGACCGCGCGCCGGAAGCCGGCGTTCGCGGTGGCGATCGGCCAGTACCTGGGGGGCGTTCTGATCGGATCCGACTTCCTCGGCGCGAGTACGACAACGACCTATGCCGAGTACGCACCAGCGGGGTCGGACTTCAACGCCTCGGCGTCCTACCACCCGGTGGCCGCGTTTCCCGGCGAGCACCTTCTCGCGATGTCCGGCGATGCGCTGCTGACGGTTCAGTCCGGGGGCAACCGCAACGCCGTGCTGCTGCGGATCTTCACCGGCCGGGGTTTCGGGCCGGCGCACGTGGTCCCCCACGACAGGGGCGGCGGTCCACAGTGGTTCACCGTCTTCCAGGACCCGGGGCTCCGGGTGCACGTGTTCAGCGAGCGAGCCCTGTTCCGGGGCTACCACCTGATCGAGGAGTCAACGTCGACCGGGACCAGGTGGAGTCTGCTCACCGATCTCGGCGACGCCATCCACAGCATCGTCTTCGACGCCGGCCTCGACCGCCGTGGCCGCGGGCTTGTCCTCGGGACGGATCCGGCCTGGGCCTATCCCGTGCCGTGACATGGGCCGTGCGGGTGCTAGGTGATCGGGCGGGGGATCTGGCGGCCTCCTGGGGTGCCACCGCGCGTGGTGATGCGGGCCGTCTGGAAGCCTTGGACCGTGAACGATCACCTAGCGTCCCTGCTGCCCCAGCCCGCCTCGGTCCGGCGTCGGCCCGGATCGCTCGATCTCGGCGCGCGGCCGCTGATCATCGCAGGTCCCGGGGCCGCGATGGCCGCGGCCGCCGTGCGCCGGGCGCTCGCCTCCTGGCCCTGGCCGGACGGCCCTGGGCCGTCTCGCCCGGATGATCACCCCGGCGGCCAGCCGGGTGATCTCCCGGGCCCGGAGATCACGGTCGAGATCGATCCGGCCCGGCCGGTCGATGGCTACCGGCTGGACATCGGCCCGGAGCGGATCCAGATCGCCGCCGGGGCAGCGGCGGGGGCGTTCTACGCGGCGCAGACCCTGCGCCAGCTGCTGCCCGATGCCGCCTGGCGCGCCGCCCCGGTGCCCGGGGCGGCCTGGGCGCTCCCGTGCGCCGAGATCTCCGACGCCCCGACGCTGGCCTGGCGCGGTGCTCACCTGGACGTGGCCAGGCACTTCTTCCCCAAGCGCGAGCTGCTGACGCTCATCGACAGCCTCGCGGCGCTCAAGCTGAACCGGCTCCACCTGCATCTCACCGACGACCAGGGCTGGCGGATCGAGAGCCGCGCCTATCCGGCGCTGCACGAGATCGGCTCGCACAGGCCGCGGACGAGGATCAGCCTCAGCCGGGAGCGACCCGCGGTGTACGACGAGACGCCGCACGGGGGCTATTACACCCTCGATGACCTGGCCGAGGTCACCGCGTACGCGGCGCAGCGGATGATGACCGTCGTGCCCGAGATCGACATTCCCGGTCACGCAACGGCCCTGCTCGCGGCCGTGCCCGAGCTCGGCGCGCGGGGGGGTCTGGGGGGGTCGTCCCCGCTTCAGGTGGCCGCCGACTGGGGCATCCTCCCGCACCTGATCTCGCCCCTTCCGGAGACGAAGCGGTTCCTCGAGGCCTTGTTCAGCGAGCTGCTCGGCGCGATCCCGACCGGGTATGTCCACATCGGAGGGGACGAGTGCGTGCTCGACAGCTGGCGCGCGGACCCGCGGGTCGATGCCTACCGCATCGAGCTGGGCCTGGCCAGCGCCGAGGAGCAGCACGCCCACTTCCTGCGCGAGACCGCCGACCTGCTCGCCGAGCGGTTCGGCGTCCGGGCCGTGGTCTGGGACGAGGGTTTCGCCAGCGGCTCTGGCACGCCCAGCGGCCGGCTGCGGCCTGACACCGTGGTGATGGCGTGGCGCGGGATGGACATCGCCCGGCGCGCGGCCGAGGCGGGCCACGAGGTCATCGCGTCCCCCGTGTTCCCCACCTACTTCGACTACTACCAGGCCGATGACGACCGCGAGCCGGTCGCGATCGGAGGGCCTATCCGGGCGCAGGACGTGGCCGCGTTCCGCCCGGTGCCCTCGGACTGGCCGGCCGCGGCGGCGGAGCGGCTGATCGGCACCCAGTTCCAGGTCTGGACGGAGTACATCAGGGACGGCCGGGCCCTCGAGTACATGGTGTTCCCGCGTGCCTGCGCGTTCGCCGAGGTGGCCTGGACCGGGGGCCCGGTCACCTGGTCGGGTGCCCCGGGCCGAGCGGGGGGCGCCGGGTCACCGCTGCGTGACCGGCTCGCCGCACACGAGCGCCGCCTGGACGCCGCCGGCGTGGAGTACCGGCCGCTGGACGGCCCGCGTCCCTGGCAGCAGGGCGGCACCGGGCCGCGCCGCCACCGGGCCGGCTACCGGGTCGCCGACGTGGTCGCCCGTCTCGACGGCCTGGCCGCCGCGCCCTGAGCGAGCCGGAGGGGGCGCGGCCGGTGATCCGCCCGCTCCGCCCGCCCCAGCGGGCACGACGCGGACGTCCGGCTCGTTTGCGTTTGCGAAGGGTGGAAAGCGGACGGCCGGGTCGTTTGCGAAAAAGAGCTGTGCGGGATAATCGTCTTGTCCCTGGCCGGTGCCGACCGGGGCCAGACTCGGGGCGGACGCAATGACGGTGTGGGGACCAGGGGGCGAGAGCCGTCGCGGGGACACGACGATCCCGCTGCCCGCACGGGACCTGCCCGTCCCCGACGTCGCGGGCCCGGTCGCTGACACCGCGACCGTGGGCCCCGGCTACGATCCCGCGGACCCATACGGCCGGGTGGGCTACGACCGGCCGCCGGGCGGGCCGGACGGGGCCGGCGCCGGGCGGCGCCGGGCCCGCAGGCTGCTGCTCTGGGTGACCGGGGTTGGCGCATCGCTGGTCGTCCTGGTGGTCATGGCGTTCGGTGCCCTGCTGCTCGCCACCCCGTCGGTCGGCGACGCCCAGGCGCTGGTCCGGGCCCAGGACCTCGCGCACCACGTGGCGTATCCCGGCCCGCCGGTCCCGGCGCGCTTCGCCGCCTCCCTGATCGCGACCGAGGACAAGCGCTTCTACTCCGAGCCGGGCATCGACCTGTTCGCCGTCGCGCGCGTGGGGTTCTCGTACGCGACGGGCCATGGCATCCAGGGCGGTGCCACCCTTTACCAGCAGCTGGCCAAGCTGCTCTACACCCACGGCAGTTCCGCCTCGGCGGCGGACGAGGCCGAGCAGGTGGCGCTGGCCGTCAAGCTGTACCTGACGTATCCGAAACCGCAGATCCTGCAGATGTACGCCGATGTCGCGTACTTCGGCCACGGCTTCTACGGCCTGGCCGCCGCGAGCTGCGGGTACTTCGGGGTCGAGCCGGCAGGCATGTCCTGGCCGCAGGCGGCGTTGCTGGCCGGCCTGGTGCAGGGCCCGTCGGTCGATGACCCGCTGACCAACCCGGCGAACGCGCGGGCGCGCGAGGTGCACGTCGTGGGCCGGCTGGTCGCGATGGGGAAGCTGACCCAGGTTCAGGGCCGCGCGGCGCTCGCGGTGCCGTTGTCAAGCCTGGTCGCCCGCGCCGGGCAGGGCTGCTCGAGGTAGCCCTACCGGGGACGCGCGTGCCGCCCACCGGTTGCTCGCGGCCGGGCCGGCGGCTGGCCCTGGCCACTGCGCCCGTAGCCATTACGCTCGTAGCCATTACGCTCCGGGCCGCCCCGGCCGGGAACGGGCCGCGGCATCGGCTCGGGCGGCACGAGGGCCGGCTCGCGCGCCTCGTACCCGGCGCCGGGCAGCGGGCCGAACGGTGTCCCCCGCCCTGAGTCCGATGGCCCTCCGGGCTGCGCGAGCCACACGAACTTGCGATAGGACCAGAACCGGAACATGGTGGCCAGGCCCACGCCGACGAGGAACGCCACGTTCAGCGTGAGCTTGTCGTGGCGGCCGAACTCATGCTTGGCCAGCTCGAGGCAGGCCTGCTGGATCACCACGCCGACCGCGTTCAGGGCGAAGAACACCACGGTCTCGCGGCCCATGCCGGTGCGCTCGCGGTGGCGGAACGTCCAGTGCCGGTTGCCGATGAACGTCACGGCCGCCGCGACCAGCGTGGCGACCGCGTTCGCGGTGAAGGTGGCCTGATGCTCGGAGATCATCAGGTTGAAGACACCCTCGGTGACCAGGAACCCGAAACCGCCGACGATGCCGAACTTGGCGAACTCGTGAATCAGGTGCCTGAACCGCTGGTACAACCTGCCGACAAGACTCACCTCGCCGCCTTCCTTCCCCGTATCCCCTCAGGCCAGCCGAGGTGACTCTGTGAGGGTACCCTGAACGCGCCCCTGGTTGGCGAAACCCGCCGAAAACCAGACGACGCATATACCGGGTCTTGCCCTCGTGGCACCGGATATCCGCTCGGAACCACCGGATCTGCCAGGTAATGTCTCAAGGATGCCCGCTCCCGACGTGCTCATTCATGCCCGCGGCCTGGCCAAGAAATTTGGTGACGCCGTGGCGGTGGCGGGCATCGACTTCGACCTGCACCGCGGCGAGGCGTTCGGCTTTCTCGGCCCGAACGGGGCGGGCAAGTCCTCGACCATGCGCATGATCGGCTGCGTCTCGCCGCCCAGCGGCGGCGAGCTTACCATCCTCGGCCTGGATCCGGTCGCGAACGGCCCGGCGATCCGGGCCAGGCTCGGCGTGGTTCCCCAGGAGGACACGCTGGACACGGAGCTGACCGTCCGGGAGAACCTTCTGATCTACGGACGTTACTTCGGGCTGCCGCGGGACGTCATCTCCGAGCGCACGGCCAGGCTGCTGGAGTTCGTGCAGCTCACCGACAGGGCGGGGGACCAGGTCGAGCCGTTGTCGGGTGGGATGAAGCGCCGCCTCACGATCGCCCGCTCGCTGATCAACGACCCGGAGATCCTGCTGCTCGACGAGCCGACCACCGGGCTGGACCCCCAGGCCAGGCACGCGGTCTGGGACCGGCTGTACCGGCTCAAGCAGCAAGGCGTCACGCTGGTGCTGACCACCCACTACATGGACGAGGCCGAGCAGCTCTGTGACCGCCTGATGGTGATGGACCGCGGCAAGATCGCGGCCGAGGGCTCGCCCCGCGAGCTGATCGGACGGTACTCCACTCCCGAGGTGCTCGAGCTCAGGTTCGACCCGGCCGAGCATCAGCAGGCGGCGGAAAAGCTCGCGGACGCTCCCGCGGAGCGGGCGGACGCTCCCGCGGAGCGGATGGAGGTGCTTGCCGACCGGATCCTGCTGTACACGCAGAACGGGGACGCCGCCCTCGCCGCCGTACGCGACCTCGGCCTGGAGCCGCTGACCTCCCTGGTGCGGCGCAGCACGCTGGAGGACGTGTTCCTCCGGCTGACCGGCAGGCGGCTGGAGGACTGATCACATGGCGGGAGCGTTCGCGATACGCGAGCTCCGGTTCTGGCTGACCAACTACCGCCGGACCTGGCGGGGCTCGATCTACTCCAGCGTGCTCAATCCCGTCCTCTACCTGGGCGCGCTGGGTCTCGGCCTGGGCACGCTGGTCAACGCCCGGCACCCTGGCGGCCTTGGCGGCGTCAGCTACCTGGTCTTCCTGGCCCCCGGGCTGCTGGCGGCGACGGCGATGCAGACCGCCGTGGGCGAGTCGACCTACCCGGTACTCGGCTCGGTGAAGTGGCTGAAGACCTACCAGGCCGCGGCCGCCACGCCGCTGCGTCCCGCCGACATCTTCCACGGGCACCTGCTGTTCACCGCGATGCGGCTGGCCATGAACTGCCTGATCTTCGTCGCCGTGATGGCCGGGTTCGGCGCGGCCCGGTCGGCCGGGGTGCTGGCCGCGCTGCCGGTCGCCGTGCTGACCGGGCTGGCGTTCGCCGCCCCGATCGAGGCCTACGCGGTCAGCCGGACGAAGGACCAGTCGTTCGCGCTGCTGTTCCGGTTCGGGATGATCCCGCTGTTCCTGTTCTC
>DASYXX010000315.1:0-8717 GCA_035934395.1 Streptosporangiaceae bacterium | reverse complement strand
GAGCCGGTCCGCCAGCCGCGGGCGGACCACGAAGCCGGGCCGCCGGCGGGGCACGTACAGCTTGGTGGCCAGCAGCGCTTCCTGCTCCGACACGGGACCCGATTGTAGTTTCACGCGTCGCGCCCGCCCGGTGCCGCCGGGGCGCCCGGCTGCCACCCGTGAATATTCCACCCCGGACGGCACTTCCGGGTGACGTCCGGCCCGGCCTGCACCCGTAGCGTTCCGGATAATTGGTCCGCTCGCAACGGGAGGGATCCCAATGCCAGCTTCTGGGCACGCGCGTTACGAGATCCGGGTCGAGGGCGCCCTGGACCACCACTGGGCGGCCTGGTTCGAGGGTCTCCAGGTCACGAGCGAGGACGCCGAGACGGTCATCTCCGGCCCGCTCCCCGATCAGCCCGCGCTGCACGGGCTGCTGGCCAAGGTCCGCGATCTCGGGCTCTGCCTGATCTCCGTGCGCCGGCTGGGACCCCGGGACGACGCCAGCGAGGCCGGCCCCTGACCGCCCCGCAGCGTAAGCGCGCGGTCGAGTCCGCGGGGGATTGGTGTCGATGGCACATCGACCCCGCTCTACAGCAATGCCGCTTAGCACATTTCGATCATGGTCCGCCGCTTCGTTCCTGATCTGGGTACATGACCCGCGATATGTGCGGGTGATGAACCTAAATCATGGAAAACCGGCGCTCTGACGCTGAGCGCCGATTACACATTATGTTGGCGCGGAAGCGGCGCCGGCGGTGCGGGAGTGAGCGCAGAACCGTGAGTCAATCCCACCAGAAACTGCAGAACGCCGCGCCCAGCCAGTCCTGGGTGGTGGCGCGCCAGGGACAGAACTCGTAGCCGGTCGCGGCCCACACCGGACGTTCGGCGTCGATGCTGGCGAAGCCTTCCACGACCGCGAGGTCGAGGGCCGTGCCGTAACCGTCGACGGGCCACTGGCTCGCGATCTGCGCGGCTAGGTCCTCGGCCTGTGAGCACGGCACGATGATCGCGTCCACCCGCATCCGCGGGCTGGCGGGCCCTTTCGGCGCGACGAAGCCCGCCAGCATCCCGTCGCGGCACTCCGCTTGCGCCACTAGCCACTCCTCGGGCGGCTGGTCGTTGAGACGCTTGGCTCCGGTCGTATCGACCAGGCTGAGCGCCTCTCGGGTCACGCCGGGCGGCGCGTCGGTGAACCACCATCCGGCCTGGTGGTCGGAGCCGTCCGCGTCCTCGCGCTCGCGGCGGCGGTACGGCAGCAGGAGCCTCGCCAGGCGGTCGCCTGCATCGTCATCGGTCATGCTCGTCACGGTAGGCGCCGGGTCTGACATCGCCTGCCGCGGGAACCGGCCCGCCGTGCGGCCCGCGAAAGCGAGACCTCAGCCGAGATCGCCGGATTTCCATGATCTGGGTCCTCAACAGCGTATATCGCGGGTCATGTACCCAGATCAAGGACGGAGCCGCGGAGAACGATTGACCGGCCTGGGTCCAGCTCCTGGCGCGGCGTAGGCCCCAGGCGAAGTCCCGGATCGCGCGCAGCAACTGCGGGCTAGGCACGACCATGACATTTGGTCATGGTTCCGGTAAATCCATGCTCCGTAGTGGTTGACACGAATAGCGGTTCTGGCCAGGATACGAGCGATTGTCGGTGCCGCTCGTGACGTCGAACTCAGTCACGGCAGACCCTGCTCAGCGGCGAGCAGCAACCCGAGCAGATCGGGAGTCAGGAGGTACGGGCATGCGGGACCGGATACTTCGGTGGGTGGCCATCCCGGCTGGGGTGAGCCTGGCCAGCGTGGGGCTGATGATGACGAGTCAGTCGGCCTCGCATGGCCGCGCTGCCGCCGGGGCAGTGGTCTTCCACCCGGCGATTGCCGAGTACTACCAGCTGACGACGGGCACCACACCGCCGTCCGAAGCGCAGTGCAACTCGGTCGGCCGCCGCTGCTTCAGTCCGCAGGACGTTCAGGCCGCCTATAACCTCGGGCCACTTTATGCCGGGGGTTTCAACGGCAAGGGACAGACAATCGCCATCGTCGACTCGTTTGGCAGCGACACGATCGCCAGCGACCTGCACGTCTACGATCAGGCGTTCGGATTGCAGCCGATGTGCGGGGAGGCAGGCGTCACCTGCGCAGCGGGCATGCCCACGTTCAGCCAGCTGCACATCCAGGGCTCGCCGCCGACCAACTCACCGCCGCCGAACAACGGCACCGGGCAGGAGACCCACACGCTGTGGGCTCTGGAGGTATCGCTCGACGTCGAGACAGCACACGCGATCGCCCCGCAGGCGAACATCCTGCTCGTGACGACACCGACTGCCGAGACACTGGGCGTGCAGGGCTTCCCTGACTTCATGAACGCCGAGCAGTTCGTGGTGGATCATCACCTGGCCGACGTGATTTCGCAGAGCTTCGGCTCGGCAGAGGAGGCGTTCTCCAGCACGCAGTCACTGCTGAACCTGCGTCACGCGTTCATCGCGGCCGCGCAGAACAAGGTCACCGTACTGGCGTCCTCTGGGGACAACGGCACGGCGAACCCCGTCAAGGAACCAACCAAGAAGCCGGCCACGATCCCGTTCCCGACGGTCGGCTGGCCTGCCAGCGACCCGCTGGTCACGGGTGTGGGCGGAACGTACCTGTGCACCCAGGCGACGGGCACCGCCAATGGCGCCCCGTCCGCTCGGGTCGCGGACAATGTCAGCCCTGGCGGGCGCTGCCCGGCGTTCCCGGGCCAGGCCGAGGTGGGCTGGACGTTCAGCGGCGGCGGGTTCAGCCACGTCTTCAGCCGGCCGAGCTATCAGGGCACCCTGCCAGCCGGGAGCACGCCGATCGGCAGCATGCGCGGCGTCCCCGACGTTGGCTTGCAGGCAAGCGCCGGGACGGGCGGGCTGGTGTTCATCAGCCTGCCGCCGGACGGGCAGAGCGGTCTGATCTGTGGCAATGTCCCGTGCAGCACCGGCTGGTTCGACATCGGCGGCACGTCTTTGTCCTGCCCGCAGTGGGCCGGACTGGTCGCGATCGCCGATCAGATCAACGGCGGCCACGACCTCGGGCTGATCAACCCGGCGCTGTACAAGATCGGCAGCGATCCGACCCGTTATGCCAATGACTTCTTTGATGTCACCACCGGCAAAAATCAGACTGATCCGACGATCGCCGGCTACCCGGCCACGCCGGGCTGGGATCCAGTCACCGGGCTGGGCACCCCCAACGCGGCTGTTCTGCTTCCCGACCTCGTTAACGCCGCGAACGGTCACTAGGTCACAAGCCTGGCCATCGCGCCGCGCCCTCCCGGCGGATCACGCTATTCCCGTGAGGGCGCGGCGCGCGCGGGCAGACCCAGCTGGGTCGCCAGGAACGGTCAAAGACATCTGTCTGCCATCCGACCGTCGGCAGCGGGCTAGCCCATGCCTCGACGGCGATCAGCCCGCGCCGGGCAGCGCAGCCACGCTGCGGTGCAGCCTGCATCCGGTCATGAGCGGGCCTGCTATCCCGCCCCGAAAGGCTCACGGCCTTAACGACGGTGCGCGGTGGCACATGAACCTTGCTGGCGTGCCTTCCGTCATCAAGATATGGCTCGGTGCAACAGACAAAGCCCTTCCGAGGGAAGGCGCCGTGCCGTTCCGGACGCATTCGAGGGAGAAGAGGAAGGGGGAAACAGTCACGGACCAGGGGGGCAGATCCGATCGATGAGGAGGGATCATGCGCTCAAGGCTCCTGCTCGCGCTCACGGCGGCTGCGGCTATGGTCACAGCCGTCGCCGCGGCGCCGTCCCGCGCGGTTGCCACAGCCGGCATCCCGCCGGCCATTCCCGGCACGTCCAGCAACTTCGAACTGGTGGGCCACAATCCCCTGTTTAACAGGGGGATGAACGCCGCTCCGGCGATTTTCGGGGACTTCCTGTATGTCGGCAACCGCAGCGACGGCTCCAACACTTGTCCCGACGGCAGCACCGGGTGTACCCACGTGCATCCGGGCATCTTGATCCTCAACATCTCCGATCCCAGCCAGCCCGAAGTCGTGGGGGAGATCGGGCCGCCGTTCGCCGGCAACGTCGGCATCACCACCCGCGAGCTGCGGGTGTGGCCGCAGCAGAAGCTGCTGATGGTGATGACGTTCCGGTGCAGCCACGTCATCCACGCCTGCCCGGCGGGCAACGACGCCAAGTTCCCGTTCAACATCGAGTTCTTCGACCTGTCCGACCCGGTCCACCCGAGGTTTATCGAGAGCTACGTCCCCACGTCCGCGGCGGGGCGCGCGGTGAAGCCGCATGAGATGTACCTGTGGGTGGATCCGAACGACGTCGGCCGCGCGCTGTTGTGGATCTCGACCCCGACCATCTCGGCCAACCCGGCCATCCCGAACCTGATGATCGTGGACATCAGCCAGGTGCCGGCCGGCGGCCCGGTGCGGGAGGTGGCCGAGGGCAACTGGAACGACCTGTACCCGGGCACCAGCCAGCCCAACTATCCCTTCGATCCGGCCAGCCCGACCGGGTGCGGGCCGTATGACTGCAACCTGTTCGTCCACTCCATGGCGCCCACCGCCGACGGCACCACCACGTTCCTGGCGATGGAGGCCGGGCAGTTCCTGGCGCTGGACACCAGCTCGGTGGCGGACGCGCCCAGCCCGCCCACCTCGGTCATCAACCTGCACGGTGACCTGCTCACCAACCCGGCGAACCGGCCGGTGTGGGAGCAGACGCCGCCCGACCCGGCCGCGGTGCCGGCCAACTGCTTCAAGACCTGCCCCAACGGCCACTCGGCGATCCCGATCCCCGGCACGCACTACGCCCTGACCACCGACGAGGTCTACGGGACCTTCACCGACCCCAGCTTCGGCTGCCCGTGGGGCTGGGCGCGGATCATCGACGTCGCCGACCCCGCCCACCCGGTGATCGTGGGCGAGTACAAGATCGCCGAGGATCAGCAGTCGTTCTGCGGCAGCGCCCGCGACGACCCTCTCACCGAGCAGTTCACCAGCTACTCCTCCCATAACCCAACCGCGCTGCCGGATCTTGCATTCGTCGACTGGCACTCCGGCGGCATCCAGGCCATCAACCTGTCCGACCCGGCCAACCCCGCCCAGGCCGGCTTCTTCCTGCCTGAGCCGCTGAACACGGTGGCGCTGGAAGACCCGGCGCTCAGCCGCGGGCCGAACAAGGTGGTGTTCTGGAGTTACCCGATCATCCGCAACGGCCTGATCTACGCGATCGACATCCGCAACGGCCTGTACATCCTCAAATACACCGGCCCGCACGCCGCAGAGGTGGCCGGCATCAAGTTCCTGGAAGGAAACTCCAACCTCGGCGACGCCGTAAGGCTCGCAGAAAACTCCAACCCCGGCGAGGGTTAAGGCCCCCCGCACAACCCGCACTCGACCACGCGGGCGGGCCGGCAATGCCGGCCCGCCCTCCGCGGGTCCTCGCCTGCCCGCCGCCGGATCGACGAGGCTCCTTGTTCCAAGTGACGCCGCGTGTGCGCGGTCTTATGTGCGAGGCGCGGTACTCGATGACCTGTAGGAGTTCGCCACCGAAGGAGGGCGGTGCCCGCTGGCCGCGGTCTCGGGCCGCGGGTGCGCTGGGCCGCCGCTGCTTCACCGGTCACGCCCCATGGACCGGTGGGCGGCGAGTTCCAGTGCACATCGCGAGGCGGGCACCGCCTACCTGCCTGGACGGCGCGCCGGTTGCCAGGCGGCCGTCTCTGTCTCGCTAGGACATCCCCAGCGGATGCAGGCCGGGTGCAGATCCTGTGTGCGAGATGTGGAGCGGCGGGCCCGGCAACTTCCAGATCTCTGGGAGCTGCGGCCGATTCGTTGACCGGCGCGTGCTCCGTCACGCATCGTGGTTGATAAACCAAGCGGCCGAGAGCGGCAGGGCGCGGCCGGGAGCGGCCGAGAGGCCTGGACGGTGGTCGATGACAGAGCGCAGGGATGCGGTGCGTCGGTCGGCGCGGGCTCCACTGCAGCAGCGCAGCCGCAAGCGCTGGACGGCGGCGGCTTGCGTCGCCGTGTGCTGGGCCATCCTGCTGGTCCTCACCCATTCGGTGTTCGGGGCGACCGTGGTGCTGGCGGTCTTCGCGGGCCTGTCCATCGCGGGCGTGGTGTTCCTTAAGACCATGGGCGTCACCAGGGATCATCCCTGGGTGCGGTGGATGGCATCGCGGCCGTGGCGCGACGGCCAGGATGTGCTGAAGCTGGCCCTGCGACACCTGCCCGACGTGTTCGTGATCACGCCGAGCGGTGCGCTGATCGCGCCGAACGCCGTGGACCTGTGGCTGAATCCCGATGACCTCGGCTCGATCACCGAGCGGATGGAGCTCGACCTGGTCAACACCAGCGCGGCCGAGGTCTACGAGGAGCAGGTCGCCGCGCACGGCGCACGTTTCGCCGGGCCCGGACTCGCGAGCGTGCGCGTCATGGCCGACCCGTCGCTTCCGCCCGGCCGCTACCAGCTGCGGCAGGGACAGCCGGTGGACGCCGGCCGGGAGCCGGCCTTCGCAGCCGCCGTGGCTCAGCCTGCCGGCGGCGCTCCGCCGGCGGCCGCGGCCGGCCCGTACGCGGTCTCCGCGAGCCGGCGGCGTGAGCCTGGCGGGGGACCGTACCCCGGTTTCGTCGGCCACGACGGGAACACCCGCGCGCAGCCGGAGCACGGCCCCGCGGCCGACACGGGCATGCTGACCGTCGCCGAGCTGAGCCGCAGCCCGATCCCGACGCTGCGGCTGGTGACCGACGGCTCGGTGACCGAAACGCGAGTGTCCGGCGCCCGCGCCGGGCGTGGCGCGGTCGAGCTCAAGCTTCCCGGAGTGCCCACGATCTCCCGGGAGCACGCCAGGTTCACGTTCTCCGACGGCCGGTGGTGGATCGCCAACCTGGGCCGGAACGGGCTCACCCTCAACGGCTCCCCCCTCGCGGGGGAGCAGCCGCTCAGCAACGGCGACTCGATCCGCTGGGGGTCGCGGTCAGACAGCCTGCTGACCTGGGTCGAGATCAGCTGACGCGGCACGCGGCCTGGGTACCCAGCTCGAAGTGTCACAATTGTCTTCGCAGACCTGGCACAACGGGATGGCCGCGGCGCGGCCGCGCGCCGCTGTTTGGAGTGGCTGAGTGGCGAACGCCCAGCTCTTCCTCTGGTCATCGGCGAGCGGCGAGTGGGTGAGCTGCCCGCCTGACGAGATCACCTGGCTGGACCGGGGCGTGCTCAGCGCCGGCAAGGACCTCACGCTGCACCGGGCTCCGCGCTGCGCGGGCCTCCGCTACGTCAACCACCGGTGGGAGCTGTTCAGCCGCGACCCGACCCACCGGGTCTACCTGGCGCCGAGCGCGGGCCGGGCACCCTCCGCCGCCGAGGCCGTGCAGCGGGCGGCCCGCCATGTCCTGGCGGCAGCCCCGGCGCATTTCGAGGCGCGGCCTGTGGTGCTCGAGGCGGGAACGTGGTTCGTGAGCGTCGGCGCCTGGATGATCCGGGTGCGGCTCGAGGTGCCGGCCCGCCCGGCCAGAGCGTCCGTCGCCCCGCGCGGCGACCAGCAGCAGTCCACGCAGGACAGCGAGATCCGGGAGGGCGCGCTGTCGGCCCGGCGCGGCAGCCCGCCGAGACAGGACGCGGTCGCGCACGTGCGCGCGTACTTCGAGCGCAACGCGACGGCGCGGAAGGCGATGGCCTACTACTACCAGGAGTTCATCCTCGGCCTGCCCGCCCCGCACCCCGTGCCGATGATGGACGTGGTCCTGGCGCTGAACCTGAGCGGCGAAGGTGCGGTGTCCGATTACAAGAAGCTGCTCCAGGGCTTCATCTGGGAGGAGCGCGGCCACGCGCGTGACCTCGCCGACTTCCTGCTCTCCCACGACCTGCTCACCCTGGCCGACCTGGATCAGGCCCGGCAGGCCGCGGCGGCCAACGAGCGCAGCGGCGTCCCCGAGATGGCGCGCCAGCGGCTGCGGTACCGGCCCAGGGCAGCGGGATCCCGGCGGCAGCGCTAGCCTACGGCGATGCTGCCGTAGATCGCGCGGTGCTCGCGGGCCGACCGCGCCCAGGTGAACCTGCGCGATACCGCCAGGCCGGCGGCGCGCAGCCGCGCGGCCAGAGCGGGGTCGTCCAGCACGGCGGCGAGCGCCAGGGCGAGCGCCGCTGCGTCGCCGACGGGGAAGACCAGCGCGTCCCGGCCCGGCCGCAGGTACTCGAGGAACACCGGGAGATCGGAGGTGACCACGGGCAGCCCGGCGCTCATGGCCTCCATGACGGCCAGTCCCCAGCCCTCCTTGGTCGACGGGAACGCGAGCACGTCGGCCGCGGCGTACCAGGCGGGCAGCTCGGCGTTGGGCACGGTTCCGAGCTGGACGACGTCGCGGCCGGGGCGCAGCCCGAGCTCGGGGATCATGGCCAGGACCCGGTCGGCGTAGGCGCGGTAATCCTGGAAGGAATGCCCCCCGACCAC
Source organism: Streptosporangiaceae bacterium (assembly GCA_035934395.1). Lineage (GTDB taxonomy): Bacteria > Actinomycetota > Actinomycetes > Streptosporangiales > Streptosporangiaceae > JASHPR01. The sequence goes on along the minus strand of DASYXX010000315.1, from coordinate 304 downwards.
GGCCAGCACGGGATCGCGCCCCGACTCGCGCAGCGCCGCGAGCGCGCGCACCAGCGTGTCGCTGCCCTTGCGCGGCTCGACGCCGCCCACGGACAGGATCAGCGGGCGCTCGCCGGCGCCCGCCCGCTGGCGCAGTTGCCCCGCCAGGGAAAGGTCGGGGGTACGGAACCGCCCTGCATCGACGCCGTTATGGATGACATCGGGCTTGACCCCGTACTGCTGCTGCAGCCGCCGCCGCCAGTGCTCGCTGACGACCAGGACCCGGTCTGGCTCCACGATGGCCCGCTCCTGGCACTCGATGAGG
>DASYXX010000295.1:0-2068 GCA_035934395.1 Streptosporangiaceae bacterium | reverse complement strand
TGGCGAAGTTCTGGGTGAGGCGGTCGATGTCGGCCTCGTCGTGCTGTACCGAGATCAGCCACTGCTCGGTCTTGCCCCAGGGCGGCAGGAACACCCCGCCGTTGTGCTGGAACAGCCAGTGCGCGTGGCTGTAGGCGTCGTCGATCGCGAGGAACCCGCGGAAATCGCGGACGGGCTCGGCGGAGAACACCACGCACCCCTTGGCGCCGACGGATACCACCTGCGCGCGCAGGCCGTTACGGGCAATTTCCCGCTCGATCTCACTGACCGCCTGCTGCCTCAGGGCGTCGATCCACTGGTAGGCGGCGGGCGTCGCGACCTCGCAGAGCATGGCCCGGCAGGCGGCCATGGCCAGCGGGTTGCCGTTGAACGTGCCGACCATCTCGTAGTCGCCGTTGGCGACGTGCCCCATGGTCTCCCCGGTGCCGCCGATGGCCGCGACGGACACGCCGCCCCCGATGGCCTTGGCCAGGCAGACGATGTCCGGGGTGACGCCGGTCAGCCCGGTGGCGCCGCCGGGGCCGGCCGTGAGCCCGGTCTTGACCTCGTCGAAGGTCAGCAGCACGTCCCGGGAGTGGAGCAGGTCCTTCAGGCCGGCCAGGTAGCCGGGCTCGGGCAGGATGATCCCCGCGTTCATCATGATCGGCTCGATGATCATCCCGGCGATCCGGCCGGGGTGCTCGTCGAGCAGCCTGGCCACGCCCTCGAGGTCGTTGAAGCCGACCACCAGGGTCAGATCCATGATCGCGTGCGGGATCCCGGTGCTGGCGGGGACCTGGGCCGGCTTATGCGCCGGGCCGACCTCCCCGGCCTCGGGGCAGACCGATACCTGGACCGAGTCATGGTGGCCGTGGTAGCAGCCCTCGACCTTGATGATAAGGTCGCGGCCGGTGATCGCGCGCATCAGGTGGACGGCGTCCATGGTCGCCTCGGTGCCCGAGTTCGCGAACCGCCAGAGCGGCAGGCCGAACCTCCGGGTCAGTTCCTCGGCCACCAGGATCGCCGCGGGCGTCGGCTGGGCGAAGTGCGTGCCGAGGGCGGCCTGGCCGCGGATAGCATCCACGATCGCGGGATGTCCGTGCCCGGCCAGCGCCGCGCCGTACCCGCCGTGCAGGTCGACGTACTCGTTGCCGTCGACGTCGTAGATCTTGGAGCCCTTGCCGTGGCTGAGCCAGACCGGCTGCGGCCGGGTGGTCTGCCAACTGGAGGTGACCCCTCCGGCGAGCGCGCCGCCCGCGCGCCCGGCCAGCCGGCGTGACTCGGGCTGGCGCGCGACGAACGCCTCTTCCTGCCGGGCGATGATGTCGACGATGCTGGCCGTCGAGCCGCCGCTGACGGGGGAACCGGCTCCGGGGCCTGCAGTGGATCCGACCCCGGAGCCGGCGATTACCGCCCGTGGCCCTGCGGTTGGGGAGGCAGCGTCACGGGCGGCGGCGGAGGCCGCCTGATCTGCGGCGGCGGAGGCCGCATGATGGGCGGCGGCGGAGGCCGCCTCACGGGCGGCGGGCACCTCGGGTCTGCCTGGCGAATCCGTCGGCGCGACCTGGTCGGCCATTGCGCGCTCCTCATGCAGTTGACTGAATGTTCAGTCTACATCAGTCACTCACCCGGGCAATGAGGCCCTTGTGACGGCAGAGGCGAGTGGCGAGTGAGGAGGGTGGTCGGCTGGGCGGAGAGGGTGCGGTGACGAGAGGGTCAGCGGCTGTGGGGAGCGGCTGGGGGGCCGGGAATGCCGCGGGGGTTGCGGGACCGGGACCAGGCCTTGGCGGCGGCGCGCCAGCCGAGGAGGAACAGCCCGAGGAACGCCAGCGCGACGCCGATGAACGCGGGCGCCGTGCCCTGGCCGGCCGCGACCCGCAGGAACATGCCGATCGCGACCGCGCCGAGCCATGCCCCTAGGCCGCCGGGGACGATCGCGGCCGGGCGCCGCCAGGCGCGGGTCACCAGCCAGCCGGCCGCGAGCCCGGTCAGGAACGGCCACGCGGTGCTGGCCAGGCCGGCCGCGGACTCGCCGTGGTCGTGGCTGGCCCGGCCTATGGCCACGAACGCCAGCACGCAGCACGCATCG
>DASYXX010000287.1:0-2325 GCA_035934395.1 Streptosporangiaceae bacterium | reverse complement strand
TGCCGTACGGCAGGATCCGCTGCGCCCCCCACTGCGCCACGGGGATCACCGGGGCGCCGGTGGCCAGCGCGAGCCTGGCCACGCCGGTCCTGGCCACCATCGGCCACAGGTCCGGATCGCGGGTCGCGGTCGCCTCCGGGTAGAAGACCACGCAGGCTCCGTCGCGCACGCCCCGCTCCGCGTCCCTGAGCACCAGCCCGGCGTCGGCCTGGCCGCGGTAGACGGGAAGCTGGCCGGTGCCACGCATCACCGCACGCAGGCCCCTCATCTCGAACAGCGACGACTTGGCGAGGAACACCGGGTAGCGGCCCGACTTGTAGGTGAACAGGCATATGGCCAGCACGTCCGCGTACGAGATGTGGTTGACGGCCAGGATCAGGCCGCTGTCGGCCGGGACGTTCCTGATGTTCTCCTGGCCACGCCATTCGTGCCCCATCAGCCCGTTGATCACGGGCGGCAGGACGACCTCTGTGAGCCGCCGCCAGGCACGCGAGTAGCTGCCGTCCGCGCGCCCGCTCATGGCGTGTTCCCCGCTCTCATAGGAGCAGCCTCCTGCTCATGGCCCTTGTCATGCTCGTCAAACCGACAGTCTGGTGCTTCGCGCAACGTCGTGTCGAGGCAGGATCAGACGCATGGCGCCCGATTCCTCGCTCCGCTGGTCGCTGGTGATCCCCGTCAAGGTACTTGCCCTGGCCAAGTCCCGCCTTACCGGACTCGCCGGGCCGCGCCGGGCTGAGCTGGCCCTGGCCATGGCGGCGGACACCGTGGCGGCCGCGGCGGCCTGCGCGGTGGTCGACTCGGTGGTCGTGGTGACCGACGACGCCGCGGCCACGGCCCTGCTGTCCGGGCTCGGTGCGCATGTGGTGCCCGACACGCCGGCCGACGGGCTCAACCCGGCCCTGACGTTCGGCGCGGCGCAGGCGGACGAACTGTGGCCCGGCCGGGGCAGGGGCGGGCTGGCGGCCGACCTTCCCGCGCTGGGCTCCGCAGAGCTCGCGCGGGCGCTCACCGAGGCGGCCGCGGTTCCGCAGGCGTTCGTGGCCGACGCCGCTGGCACGGGCACGACGCTGTACACGGCGAGGCCCGGGACCGTGTTCTCGCCGAGATTCGGGGCCGGTTCGCGCGCCGCGCATCTGTCAGGGGGCGTGGTCGAGCTTCAGCTCCCCGGCCTGGACGGGCTGCGCCGGGACGTCGACACGGTCGCCGACCTGCGTGACGCGGCCCGCATCGGCCTTGGGCCGCATACCGTGGCCGCGGCCGGCCCGCTCGCCTAGCGGGCAAGGAAGCACAGCGAGCCGAACGGGCGCGCCAGCTGCACTCTGCACCGGTCTGCGGCTTTCGTGGCGGCTTGCGGCGGCAGTCGCTTCCGGGCGCGGTGGTGGCGGTGTTGCCGTGACGGCGGGTAAAACGGTGCAAAACTGGCCCGGGGTCGCGACACGCCGCGAACTCATGCTGTTGCGGAACGCTTACACGTGCGTTCTATATGTGCACGATCGGACAGGTCAGCGTCCTCGTGATCCCGGGGACTCCCTGGATCTGCGCGACGACCAGCTTGCCAAGATCATCTACGTTGTCCGCCTCGGCCCGGACGATGACGTCGTAGGGACCGGTGACGTCGTCCGCCTGGGTTACGCCGGTGATCTCCGCGATGTGCATGGCGACGTCGGCGGCCTTACCAACCTCTGTCTGGACGAGGATATAAGCCTGAACCATGCGGTCCTCCCAGGCGCCAAGTGTGGTGGCCACGCTACCGTAGGTACCCCTGGCCGGCCTGATGATTTGCGCCTGGCCGCGCCCGTCCGTGTTCCGGGAGCGCGGGAGGCCGGGTGTGTGCGGCCGGCCAGGACGCAGGCGGGAGGTTCTCCATTACCGTCGATGACCTGGGTGAGTTCGGTCTCATCGCCGCGATCAAGGCTCTGCTGCCCGTCGGGCCCGCCCAGGTTCTCGGCATCGGCGATGACGCGGCCGTGGTCCGCGCGCCGGACCGGAGGGTGGTCGCGACCACGGACCTGCTCGTCGAGGAGCGGCATTTCCGCCGCGACTGGTCTGGCGCGTTCGACATCGGCGGCAAGGCCGCCGCGCAGAGCCTCGCCGACATCGCCGCCATGGGCGCCACGCCCACCGCCCTACTCGTCGGCCTGGCGACGCCGGGTGACCTCGCCGTGACGTGGGCCGAGGACCTCGCCCGCGGCCTGGCCGATGAGTGCGCGCGAGCGGGGGCTTCGGTGGTCGGCGGCGATGTCGTTGGCGCCGACTCGGTCATGCTCGCGGTAACGGCCCTGGGCGACCTGGCCGGCCGCGCGCCGGTCACCAGGAGCGGGGCCC
>DASYXX010000256.1:0-2086 GCA_035934395.1 Streptosporangiaceae bacterium | reverse complement strand
GCCGGCCCGTGGCCCGGGATGATCACCGTCGCGACGTCCAGGATCCGGCTCCGGCTGGCGGTCAGCGCCTGAGGGTCGGACGCCAGCGGATCCTCCGCCGGCCCGTCCGGGCCCCACCAGGCATGCGTGCACGCGTACACGGCGTCCGCCGCCGACGCCACGGTCGTGATGTCCTCCCGGGTATGGCCCGGGGTGGCCAGCAGCCGCACCGACGGGCTCAGCAGGGCGCCCTCGGCGTCCCGGCTGGTCCACAGGTCCCCGTCGTAGATAGCCCAGTGATCGTGGATCCGCGCGGCCGGGAACAGCGCCGCGTTCACCGTGTGGTCCGGATGGTGATGGCTGAACACGACGTCGGTCACCTCGGCGGGATCAACGCCGCGGGCACCAAGCGCGGCCAGCAGGTCGCTCCGGGCGGCGACCATCCCGGGATCGACCACGATCACGACGTCGCCGTCGGTAATCAGGGTCACCGTGCTGCCCACGCGCTCCTCGCCGTCGGCATCACGGGCGTATCCCTCGTGCAGGATGTGCACCTGCGCGGTCCCGGTCTGCGGAATCTCGGTCTCTGGCACGTTGCGAGACAATACCCGGCCGGCAGCCGCAGCGGTCGCGGGGGAGTCGGCGTCTCTTTAGAGTGAACGCACACGTGGCGGGAATGGCGGACGACGCGAGCGGCCCAGGCGCCCGGGCAGGCGTCGCGCGGCCAGGCGGCGGCGACGCGGCGGCGGCCGCGTTCCTTATCACTGACGGCAGCGCCCTGTTGCTGCTGCGGGTAGCCGACGACGGCCGGTCCGCGCGGCTTAACCGGCTTGCGATCACCGTTCCAGACCACGGAACGGACCAGACCAATGTGGCGCTGTCCCCTGACGGCAGCACGGTCGCGATGTCGAGTCCAACGGCCGCTTCACGCCACTGCCCGGCTTGGGCGGATTCATTCCGGGCGGTGCCGCCTGGTGACCAGGGTGACCCGGCTGCTGCGGGTGCCGGTGAACCGGCTAACTGCGCTCTTTCGCGGCCGCTTTGACCTGCCGCTTGTGCTCGCGGACCGCGGCCAGGGAGTCGGCGTCGGTGATGTCGGCCACCGACCAGCGCGAGCCCTCCTCGCCGAACCGGCCCGCCGCCTCGCGCCAGCCGTCCGGCCGCACGCCGAGCTGCTTGCCCAGCAGCGCCATCATGATCTGGGCCTTGTAGCCGCCGAACCCGGGCAGCGCCTCGAGCCGCTCGAACAGCTGCCCGCCCGTCGAAGCGTCCGCCCAGACCCGGGCGGCGTCGCCGTCGTAGCGCTCGGTGATAGCCCGGGCAAGCTCCTGGACCCGGGCGGCCATGGCCCGCGGGAACCGGTGCAGCGCGGGCCGCTCGCTGAACACCGCGGCCAGAGCGTCCGGGTCGAAGCCGGCGAGCTCGGCGGCGGTCGGCTCGTGCCCGAGCCGCTTCACGAGCTCGTACGGCGAGCTGAACGCCTTCTCCAGTGATACCTGCTGGTCCAGCAGCATCCCCATGAGCAGGGCCAGCGGGTCGCGGGACAGCAGCTCGTTGGCCCCGTCCTCGATCGGCAGCGAGAGCGTCATCCGGTCATCATCGCAGTAACACCCGGGCAGGTGCCGCGTGGGCGTCCTGGCTGGAGCGGGAACCATCTGGAGATAGCCTGACGTTGCAGCAGTTGGGATATCCGTATCCCGCCAGAAGGAGAGATCGACATGTCGCGTCCCATGATGTTCGGCATCGGCGGGGTCATTCTGGGGCTCATCCTGTTCGCCGTGCTTCCCTGGTGGGTGCCCGTCCTGGTCATCGCCGCCGCCATCGCGATCCCGGTTGTCGCGTGGCGGTCGCTCGACCCGTCGCAGCGCCGCAGGATCAAGGCCATGCGCGACCGTGGCCAGCTCGGCCGCTGACCCGTCTGGCCGTCAGGCCATCAGCCCCGGGTACAGCAGCGAGAGCTGGCCCGGGTAGGCGGCGATTAGGCGAAGCTCGTCGTCGGTGAGCGGCTTCCCTGTCGCCGCCGCGCAGAGCTGGACCAGGCGGAACACCGTGTCCTCCTGACCTGCGCCGACCTCGATGCCGAGCCCGTCCATGACGTGCCGGAACC
>DASYXX010000240.1:0-3776 GCA_035934395.1 Streptosporangiaceae bacterium | reverse complement strand
CGGCCGACGCGCCCACGACCGTGGCCGTCGTGGCCGCACCCCAGGCCACGGGCCGGGTGGCGACCATGCGCCCGACCCGCCCCAGCAGCGCCCGGATGCCCAGGGCCAGGCCGATCCCCACGGGCAGCAGCCCCGTCCGGCGCCAGCCCGCGCGCCGCGAGGCGCGGATCGCCTCCATGACGGCGGCCCGCTGCTGCTTGGCGTCCAGCCCCGCGGACACGAAGATGACCAGATTGCCGTTCCGGTCCCGGAACGCGAGAGCCCGGAGCCCGTCCGGCAGGTCGACCCGCTCCAGATGGATCACGACGCGTTCCCCAGCCGGGACGCCAGGCGCCGGATCGCGGACCACCACTCGTGCGGATCGCCGCCCTCGCCGTCCACCACGGCGATGAACTCACTGCCGTCCACGTCGAGCCGCACCGGCGCGCCGGAGCGGCGCGGATCCTGCGCAGCGGCCAGCAGCGACGGCGGCACCGGCGCCGAGGTCTCCGTCGCCCCGGCGTCATTCTGCGCGGGGTCGTCGAGTGACGCGCCCGCCGCCGCAGCGATCTTCTCGAACAGTTCGAGGCGCCGCCTCAGCTCGGCTCGCTCGGCCTTGCCCGCAGCGACCTCGTTCTCGAGCCGCCGCATCCGCTGACTGCGTCTTTCCTTCCACACGGTTGGCTGGACCCCCCTCATGGTCCGCTTCCAGTCAGATGCGGATAAGGACAGTCAAATGCTAATCCCGGGCGCGGTGAGATTGCACGCGCGTCAGAAAAGGCGCTGCGCACCGTCGTCGGCCCCGCGCATGGCGTCGTAGTCCAGCACGACGCACCGAATGCCGCGGTCCTCGGCCAGCACGCGGGCCTGCGGCCTGATCTCCTGGGCGGCGAAGACGCCGTGCACCGGGGCCAGTAGCGGATCGCGGTTCAGCAGTTCCAGGTAGCGGGACAGCTGCTCAACGCCGTCGATCTCGCCGCGCCTCTTGATCTCGATCGCCACGCAGACACCGGCGGCGTCCCGACACATCAGGTCGACCGGCCCGATCGCGGTCGGGTACTCCCGCCGGACCAGCCGCCAGCCCTCGCCGAGCAGGTGCGTCTGCGCCGCCAGCATCTCTTGCAGGTGGGACTCGACCCCGTCCTTGCGCAGGCCGGGATCGACGCCCAGGTCGTACGAGGTGTCGCTGAGGATCTCCTCGATCTCGATGGTCAGCGTCTCGCCGGACTTGCCGGTCACGACCCAGCGGCCGGCTTCCTCGGTCCGGCGGCAGGGCGGCGACATCCAGTTCAGGGGCTTGTAGCTGCCGCCGTCCGAGTGCACGAGGACAGAGCCGTCGGCCTTGATCATCAGGAGCCGGGTGGCCGGCGGGAGATGGGCGGAGAGCCTGCCGGAATAGTCCACGCTGCACCGGGCGATGACGAGCCGCACGGGATGCAACTGTATCCGCTGGCGGCAGGAGGACCGCCCGGCCGCCGTCAGTAGCATCGTTTGATGACGACGGACATCCCGCAGGACCAGGCCGAGCACAACCGCCGACAGCCATCGCAGGAGGCGCTGCGGCTGTTCCCCCGGGAGCTGGCCGGTCTCGTCGGCGTGCCCGTCGTCATCGTCTGCCGTCTCTGGCTCCGGCCGTGAGCCCGCGCAAGGCGCGCCGCCTGCCGGCCGAGATCCCGCGCCGGCCGCGCGGGGGCACCGCCCGCGTGCGCGAGGTCCGGGGCCGGGACGCGGGCGGCCAGGACTCGGCCAGGCTCGGGCCGCCGCAGACGCAGGCCTGGCCGGACGGGGAGTGGGTGGTCCGGCAGGTGCCGGGCGCGGCGGCGGTCAAGACGTACCGGTGCCCGGGCTGCGATCAGGAGGTCAGGCCCGGCGTTCCGCACGTCGTGGTGTGGCCGGCGGAGTCCCCCGGCCCGGCCGAGCGCAGACACTGGCACAATTCGTGCTGGCAGCGGCGGCCGCGCCGCCCAGGCCCCCGGGAGATCGATGAGTGAGATACGGGCGTCCACGGTCCTCCCCGCCGTGCGGAAGCAGCTGACGCTGCGCACCGCCGACGGCCTGAACCTCGTCGGCGAGCTCGCGCTGCCCGAGGGCCGGGCTCCGGCGGCCACGCTGATCGGCCTGCACCCGCTGCCCACGGCCGGCGGGATGATGGACAGCCACGTGCTGCGGAAGGCCTCGTACCGCCTGCCCGCGCTGGCCGATCTCGCCGTGCTCCGGTTCAACACCCGCGGCACCGCGTCCGAGCAGGGCACCAGCGAGGGGGAGTTCGGCGAGGGCGAGTCCGAGCGCGATGACGTGGCCGCCGCGATCTCGTACGCGGTCGCCACCGGGCTGCCGCGGCGCTGGCTCCTGGGCTGGTCGTTCGGCACCGAGCTGGCCCTGAAATGGGGCAACGTCCCCGAGGTGGAGGGCGCGATCCTGCTGTCGCCGGCCCTGCACCGGGCGACCGACGCGGACCTGGACGGCTGGGCGGCATCCGGGCGCCCGCTGCTGGCGCTGGTGCCCGAGCTCGACGACTACCTGCGGCCTGACCAGGCGCGGGCCCGGTTCGCCCGGGTGCCGCAGGCCGAGGTCGTCGCGGTTGACCGGGCGAAGCACCTCTGGGTCGGGGAGCCCTACGTCCGTATCGTGCTGAACGCGATCGTGCGGCGAGTCAACCCCGCCGCCTGGCCCCTGCCCACCGAATGGAAGGACTAGCGTGAGCCTCTTCGACCTCACCGGCAAGACTGCGTTCGTCACCGGGGCGTCCCGCGGGATCGGCCAGACCATCGCGGTGGCACTGGCCGAGGCCGGCGCGGACCTCGCGCTGGTCGCCCGTAGCGAGGACGGCCTGGCCGATACCGCGGAGGCCATCACGGCCGTCGGCCGCAAGGCCTGCGTGATCCCCGCGGACGTCACCAGCCAGGACGCCGTGGCCAGGGCCGCGGCCGCCGCGATCGACCAGCTCGGGCACGTGGACGTGGTGGTCAACAACGCGGGCGGGTCCAACTTCATGGTCGGCTTCCGCGACCTGCGGCTGTCGGGCTGGGAGAAGCTGATCCGGCTCAACCTCGACTCCGCGGTGTACGTCTGCCACGCGTTCGCAGGCCACCTGCTGGACCGCGGCCAGGGATCGGTGATCAACGTCGCCTCGGTGGCCGGCGTGGCCTCGTCGCCGTTCCTGAGCCCCTACGGCGCGGCCAAGGCGGGACTGATCTCGCTCACCAAGTCGCTGGCCGTGGAATGGGGGGGCGAGGGCGTCAGGGTCAACGCGCTCTGCCCCGGCTGGACGGCCACCGAGCTCAACCGGAACCTGTGGGAGGACCCGACGGTCGGCCCGGCGACGATCGCGACGGTGCCGATGCACCGGTGGGGGCGGCGGGAGGAGATGGCCGGGCCCGCGGTCTTCCTGGCCAGCGACGCGTCGTCCTACATGACCGGCCAGGTCCTGATCGTCGACGGCGGCCAGACCGCCAGCCCGTAGGGGCAATTCCCGCTGTATTACCAGCTCGCCTGCGGGCCCTCTTGAGGCCCTCCGGCTCGCTAATGCAAGCGGCGCGCGTCCCGGCCGGGGCGCGCGCCGCTGTCTGGGCGTTGCGGGCTACTCCTGCCACCATTCCTGGTCGTCGCCCTTGCCGCCCTTTCCGGTGGCCGACTGCTTGGCGGGAGCGGCCTGGGTCGGGGCGTCGGGTCGTCCGGGCGCCGCGTGCTGGCCGGCCGGGGCGTCCTGGCGGACCGGCGCCGCGGCCGCCGTGGCCTTCTGGGCCGGCGCGGCGGGGGCCGGGGAGCCGTTGCCCGAGGGCGGCGCCGTGACGGCC
>DASYXX010000225.1:0-3624 GCA_035934395.1 Streptosporangiaceae bacterium | reverse complement strand
ACCGGCCGAGGCCGCGGCCCAGGCCCGGGCGCGCGACGCAAGCCCGGCGCGCGCTCCGGCCCGTCCCCCTCGCTCGGGGACTCCTCCGGCGCCCGTGCCGTTGGCCAGCGCGTGTCCGTCCTCGCCGTCCAGGCTCGTTCCGTCCATCGCCGCCGGGACCGTCGTGCCCGCGGCAGAAGCCGAGCCGACGCCGCTGCCGGCCAGGCTGGCCGCCCGCGCCGGATTGCGCCGCGCCCACCGGGCCGCGCGATAGGCGGCGAATCCCCCGGCGGCCGCGGCGGCGGCGCCGGCCGTGTTCGCGCGCAGGGTCGCGCGGGACCGCTCCAGGTCGATCTCGGCCCGCTCCCGCGAGCCGATCATGCCGTAGCCGACCGCGGAGAACAGGTGCTGGAACGGCCTGCGGTAGATGAAGACCGCGATGGTGACGAGCGCGATCATGAGAATCTTCAGCGCCCACGGGAGCGCCGCGTCGCTGGTGCCCATGATCAGCGAGTAGGCGTAGAGCAGCACGCTGAGCACGAGCGCGACCGCCCCCTGCTTGAGCAGCACGCCGACGAGCATCTCGAACCAGCGCATCGCGACCACCCGCCCGAAGCCGGGATGCGTGCCGATCAGCAGGAAGAACGGCCCCACGACGAGCAGCAGCAGGAAGCCCAGCTTCAGCAGGATCAGCGTGACCGCGATCAGCAGCACCAGGATGCCGGCGACCGCCGCGGCGAACAGCGCGGCGAACGCGAGCTCCAGCCGCGTCGTCCACTGCTTGCCCTGGAACAGCGCGTAGATCCCCGGATCGCGCTGCGCGATGCTGTTCGCGATCCCCTGGTACGTGGCCTGCTTGGCCTTGACCAGAGCGGTCGTCGGCTGCTCGTTGGTCGCGATGGCCTGCGCCCACAGCAGCTGCCTGCCGTAGGTGTTCACTGGCGTCGAGGCGCCCGTGGGACCGAACGCCGTGGTGCCGAACTCGCCGGCCAGCCAGGGCTTGCAGACGAGCACGGTCCACAGCTCGTTGGCGTTCTGATCGACGACCGCGTTGCCCGAGGAATCGAAGGTGCCCGGCTGCACCTGCGGGTCGGTGCGCGACACGGGCAGGCAGTTGCTCTGGCTCGGGGCGGGCAGCTTGGCGAACGCGACGTTCAGCGTCTGGCTTATGCCGTTGGACACCGCGGAGCCCGCGCCGGTGAAGTCCGCCGGCCTGCCGATCAGCCAGATGGCTGCGGCGCAGGCCACCACCATCCAGATCGTTCCCTCGATGGTCCGGCTGCCGCGCTTGCGGATCAGCCCCTGCCAGGCGAGCCAGATCGCGCCGAGGATGACGACGGCGGCCAGGTACGGGAAGTAGATCGCGTTGCCGAGGCTGCTGATCAGCTTGTCCACGACGCTGGTCAGCCAGGTGAGGATGCCGTCGCCCGCGGCGGACTGGTAGACGGTGATCGTGACCCGGTCGATCGATTTCGCGATGTCGAACACCATGCTGGCGACGTTGTTGCCGATCAGCGACGTCATGTCGGAGCACTGCAGGTTGGTCGCCGCCCAGTACTGCCCGGCGACCCCGTAGCTGCCGTAGAGGGTGGACGGCTGTGCTTGCCCACCCGCCCTCCCGGCCGCCGCCGGCGGCTTCACCAGCGCGTCGATGCCGGAATTGGCCTGCTCGGGGTTGGGCACCGAGGGCTGGCAGATGTTGTTCAGGTCGCCGGTCACCCCGCCGCCGCCCTGGCAGAAGCCGAACAGGTTGGCGATGTCGCCGATTCCCGGCACGCCGCAGAGCCCGCCCGGGGCGGCGGGCTGCCGGGCCGCCGTGGTGACCGCGGTGACCGGCGGGGCGGACGCCCGGGCGGCGGACACCGGGACCGCGGCGGAAAGCGAGGCGGAGGGGCGCGGTGCCGCCTGGACTGAGGAGGGAGCGACGAAGGAGCGAGCAACGAGGGAAGGCGGTGCCTCAAGGGCGCCCTGGAGGCGAGCGGAAGACACAGAGACTGCGGGCGGCGCGGCCACGGCGTGATGGCCGGCCTGCGGAAGGCCGGGCGCGACCGCGAGCACGGCGAGCACCAGCATCGTGCGATGCGGGAAATGGCGCGATCCGCGGATCCTGCGCATGTGGGAGGGCTCCTGGCGGGAGTTGGTCGGGGTCGGGGGTCAGCCGGCCGACGGAGGTGAATCGGCGGGCAGGGACGGGAGGGCGGGCGAGGGCGAGCCGGGCGGCGAGGCGGCGGCGTGCGAGAGCACGGGCGCTGAGGCGGCGGGGTGCGAACCGGGCAACTGCGGCGAGGCCGACGGGCGGGTGTCTGGCCCGGCCGCGGTGAAGGGCGCAGGGGAGGCGGGCGGGGGCACGGGGACCTCGGGCCGGGCCCTCGTAGGGTTGGTGTCCAGGCGCTGCCGCAGCTCGTCGGAGATCAGGTCGATGCCGATCCGGCCCGCCCGGCCGTCGAGGTCTCGGAAGATGCACTCGCCGTTGCCCAGGCCCCGCAGCACGGCCTTGTGCTCGTCGGACGGTTCCACGCCGAGGAGCGCCATGACGTTCGCGACCTCCATCCGCTCCGAGGAGCGGAACGCGAACACGCTGGAGATGCAGTTCGTCACCTGCTCGTTCAGCAGGTCACCGGCGTTCTGCGAGACGAGGATGAGCGCGGTGTTGCGGGACCGGCCCATCCGCGACACTTCCGGGATCAGCTTGGCGCCCTGCGGTGTCGAGGTGATCGCCCACGCCTCGTCGAGGAAGATCGCCTTGGGCAGGGTGCGGTCCATGCCGTTCAGCAGCCTGCGGGCGAACTGTGACACCAGGTACAGCAGCGCCACCGACAGGCGCTGCTCGTAGGAGTAGTCGTCGCGCTTGACCCCGACATCCGGCAGCGTCAGCCCGGCCAGCGTGAAGACGGTGGTCCAGCCTGCCGCGTCGATGCCCTGGCCGCCGGAGGGGGCGAAGCAGAGCCTGGCCAGCCGCATCTCCGACATCGACCCGAGCACCGCGCCGAGGTTCATCGACGCCGGGTCGGCCGACTTCTCCAGGTGCGTCACGACCTTGCCCAGGCTCGGCTGCTCCTGCGCGGCGACGGCCCCGACCGCCTGGATCATCGCGCTTTCCCGCTCCTCGCTCATCCTGGGCAGCAGCAGCCGCAGCGTCTCGGTGGCCATGGTCCGCCGCTCGGCCAGGTCGTCGCCGAACGAGAACGGGTCGAGCAGCCCGGGCGCCGCGCTGCCCAGCGGCAGCACCCGCGCCTGGCGGCCGCGGGACCGCAGCAGGGCCACCAGCGACTCCGCGTCTCCCTTCGGGTCGATCACGGCGACGGTCACGCCGCGCAGCGCCAGCTGCAGGATCATCAGCAGCGCCAGCGTGGTCTTGCCGCCGCCGGGCTCGCCGGTGATCGCCACCGCGGTCGGGCGGTTCCTGGCCGCGGCGACCAGCGGGTCGAAGTGGACGACGGACCTGGCCCGGCCGAGCGTCTCGCCGATGTAGGGGCCGACCCAGCCGGCGTCGGGCGCGATCCGGTCGCCCAGGTCGACGGTGGCGGTTGGCATCCCGCCCGCGATCGTGTACAGCGGCTGGCGCTGCAGGTAGGAGCCGAGCCGGACCCGGTCCCCGGGCATTGATTCGCACAGCAGCGAGAACTGGTCGCCGGTCGAGTTCAC
>DASYXX010000214.1:0-2207 GCA_035934395.1 Streptosporangiaceae bacterium | reverse complement strand
CGCGTGACGCCCAGGTGCCTGCCTGGCCGCCGCGCCGCGGTGATCAGCGATCGCTTGCGGGACGCGGGCGGCAGGACCCAGGAACACGCCCACCTGCTGGCCGCCGGCCTCGAGCATGAGCCCGACGGCTCCCTCATCGCGAAACCCGGCCGTGCCCGCGCGGCCGGGTTTCCCATACGTGATCGACCCAGACCGTCGCGCCCTCGACGGGGCAGACGATGCCGATGTTGCGCACCCTGACCTTGTCGTTACCGCTCACAGGGGACCTCCCGGAAACCGGGTTCCCCGCGCCCAGGGGCTGATCATAAACGCCGGCGATCTGACCGCGCGAGGTCAGGCAGGCGTTGTTACGCGCTCCTCCCCGAGGCGAGCGCCCGCCACGCGGCTGTTAGCGACCTCGCTATTTGAAAATCCAGCGGCCGGACTGCATGAGGATGCCTCGGCAAGGTTCCCTGAGCATCCCGCTCTCCTCGGCTGCTTGATCTTGCGCCGGGCCTCGCCGCTGTCCACTGTGGGCGGTCACCAGGATCTCGCTGGTGGCCACGAGGAGGCACCCGTGGCCCATCACAGAGAGCGACCGGCTTCTCGGGACACTGCGCTGCGGATCAGCTACCGACCTGCCGACTAGGTGTGCCTGTGCCCAGGTCATTTGCTAGCGTCGCGGACGACCATGTTTGCCTGTTCTGGGCGGGCTGGGAATCGGCCTGCGATGGATGGCCTGTGGCATCTGCAGGCGCCTGGCGGGATGGCACCGGCTGCCCGGTGGGGATGGCCGCCAGCCCTTTGGGGGTGGCTGACGTGGAAGAATGCTTACGCTGTCAGCGTGGCGAGCTGGGCCTCGAAGATCTGGCCGGGGTCGATGCCCATGGACGTGAAGTTCCC
Source organism: Streptosporangiaceae bacterium (assembly GCA_035934395.1). Lineage (GTDB taxonomy): Bacteria > Actinomycetota > Actinomycetes > Streptosporangiales > Streptosporangiaceae > JASHPR01. Next base: position 1,325 of record DASYXX010000214.1, on the reverse strand, counting down.
GGCGATTTCGAGGCTCACCAGGCCGTGCAGGCGGCTCCAGATGATGATGGCGCGCAAGGCGATGGCGGCGTCAATGCCGGGGCCGTGTGTTCGCGCCAGGGCCAGGAGCTGGGATGCGAGCGGCTCAGCGGGCGGGGTGGCGGCAGGGTTCCCGGCTTCGCGAAGAACGCCGAGCAGGACGTTCATCGAGGCTTGCGCGGCCTCGACGAGTTGTTGCGCGTGGGCGTCGTAGCCGGGCAGCGGCGGCCCGAATAGCAGCCGGTACCGGTGTGGCTGGGCCAGGGCCCAGGACCGGTAGGCGCGGGCGAGGTCCTCGAGCTGTGCGCGCGGCTGTGTGCCCGGCGCGTGGCGGGCCGCGCCGGTGAGCGCGTGCGCCAGGTCGTGGTAGGCGTCGATCACGAGCCCGGTCAGCAGCTCGTCGCGGCTGGCGAAGTAGCGGTACAGCGCCGGCCCGGAGACCCCGAGCTGCTTGCCGATCGCCGAGATCGACAGCCCGGCGGGCCCGGACTCGGCGAGCTGGCGCAGCGCCGCCTGCTTGACCTCGTCGCGTACCTGCGCCCGGTAGCGCTCGCGCATGGTCGGCGGCTCGGGCGCGGGCGTGGCCGGCATCGATCCTTGCCTCCGGGCGGGTTGACAGGCCAAGCATAACAGGTACTCTCTTGTGTTAGAGGTTATAACAATCGTCAGATCATGTCACGAGCGCTGTCGGCGCGGAATCCGGATTCGAGGAGATGGCCATGACCGAGATGAACGCCCCCACCGTGACCGCGACCGAGGTGGTGCTGCCGGGCAAGGTCGAGCCGTCTGGCCTGCGGCTGGCGCAGCGCGCACTACCGCCGCCCGCCGCGGGGCAGGCACTGGTGCGGGTCGAGTCGACGGCCGTGTCCTTCGCCGAGAGCGCGATGCGGCGGGGCCGCTACTACGGCCAGCCCCCGTTCCCGTTCGTGCCCGGCTACGACCTCGTCGGCGTCGTCGACGAGGTCGGCCCCGGCGTGAACCGCTCGCTGACCGGCAAGCGGGTGGCCGCGCTGACCAAGACGGGCGGCTGGGCCACGGCCGTCCTGCTGACCGCCGCCGACCTGGTGGAGGTGCCCGACGGGGTCAGCGCCGACGAGGCGGAGACGGTGATCGTCAACGGGGTAACCGCCTACCAGATGCTGCACCGCAGCGCCAAGGTGCAGGCCGGGCAGACGGTCCTCGTGCTGGGCGCCAGCGGCGGCGTGGGCACGATCTTGGTGCAGCTTGCCCGGCATGCGGGCGCGCGTGTGATCGGCACGGCCAGCCCGCGCCACCACGACGCGCTGCGCGAACTGGGCGTGGAGCCG
>DASYXX010000204.1:0-3403 GCA_035934395.1 Streptosporangiaceae bacterium | reverse complement strand
GACCTGGCCGGCGCGGGTCAGGTCGAACGTGACGGCCGGGCCGTCGCTGGTAACGCCGCGGCCGAACGTGGCGACCAGCTCGGCCAGGTAGGTCCCGGCGCGCAGCCGCTGGCCGCCGACCCGCAGGTTCCAGCGGATCCGGGACAGCCCCCTGGGATGGTTCCCGAGCGGCACCAGGCCGAGCAGGTGCCCGTGCCGGCCGAGCTGGAACACCAGCAGCCCGAGCGCTCGCGGCTTGCGCAGCAGCGCGAGCACGGTGCCGCCCTGGGTCAGCGAGAACCCGTGCGGGCTGCCCGCGGACTCGAACCGCTCGGCCAGCGTCAGGGTGTTGCCCTTGAGGTCCGTGTGAATCCCGACCGCCGTGCACGCGTCGGCCGACGAGCACGACACCCCGAAGAGGAAGGATAGATGCCCTACCAGGGGGACGGGGGTGGACTCCATCGACCAGTTGAGGCCGCTCCAGTGCTCGGCCAGGGTATCGATCACGCCCCTGCCGTCCAGGTAGTAGCCGACCGCCAGGCACCCTCCTGCCGGGGGGCACGTCACCCCAAAGAACGCGTTGCCAGTCGCGCCCGGGTTGGTGGTGTTGAGGAGCTTCCAGGTGCCTGTCGTGGTCCGCTGCACGCCCAGCGTGAACGATCCCGACGCGTTCACGATGTACCCGACCGCGACGCACCCGCCGTCGGCGGTGCACGAGACCCCGTTCAGCGTGTTGAGCGTCCCCCCGTTCCAGATGCCGCCCAGGGAGAACGCCCAGGTGCTGCCGTTCCAGATCTCGGCGAGCTGCCCAGCCCCGCTATCTCCGACGGCCACGCAGAACGTGGCCGACGTGCACGACACCGCGTTGAACGCGCCGTGCGTCGTCCCGCTCGCCTGTCTCGCCCACCTTGAGCCGTCCCACTGCTCAGCCAGCGTGTGCTGGCCCGCCGAATCGTTGTAGAACCCGACCGCGGTGCACGCGCTCACCGACGGGCACGAGACCCCGCTCAGCTGCGTGTAGGTCGCGCCGGGCGGGACCTCCACGGGCTGCGAGGAAACGCTCACCCGCCCGAGCTTGCCGTTCCAGAGCACTGCGAGCGGCAGGGTGGCGCCGCTCTGGTAGTTGCCGACCATCTCGCAGCTCGTCGCGGTCGGGCAGGAAGCGGCGTACAGGAACGACTTCGTCGCGCTGAACAGCGGGTCGCCCTTGACCAGGAACGGGATCTGCCAGGCGGTGCCGTTCCAGACCTGCGACATCGCGTCATCCTTGCCAACGAAGTCGTAACCTGCCGCGGCGCACACCGTTGCCGACGGACACGACACCCCCCCGAGCAGGTTGTACGTACCCGGGTTCGCGGTCGGCTGGATGGTCCACGGCGGGGTGGTGGCACCGGCGAGTGACGCGACCGCCAGCACCGGCACCGCCACCATCGCCGCGATGAAGCCAATCAGCCACCGAGCGCGCAAACCCGTTCCAGATAGACGAGAGAAAACATGCACAGCAAACCTCCGTTGCATCGAGCCGAGCCCGTTCGCCGTGACGGTTTGCCATGCGGCCGGCCTGGCGGGCGGCGGGCCACCGCGAATCCAGGAAGCGCTGCGCGATTGGTCGTCCCGGCAGCTTCGTCCCCGTGCTCGCGAGCGCCTGTCAATCGCGCCCCGGGCGTGCAAGGAGCCTAGGTTTGGCGTGGATGCCGCCGAATCGTGGTGCGCCTTCTATCTTTTGTAAATGGCCTGCCAGCCGACCGCCGTGGCCGTCCGGGGTTACGACGCGTCGTCGGACAGCGCGCCCGCGAGGTGTGCGCGCGACCGGATGCCGAGCTTGGCGTAGGCGTGGTTCAGGTGCACCTCGACGGTGCGCACGGTCACGAATAGCGCCTGGGCGATCGCGCGGTTGGTCGAGCCTTGCGCGGCCAGCTCGCACACCCGCCGTTCGCTGGGGGTGAGCGCGTCGCGGCCCGTCTGCACCAGGCGGCGCGGCCGCGCCCCGGTGGCGAGCAGCTCGGTGCGGGCGCGCTCGGCGAGCGCGACGGCGCCTAGGCGATGGGCGGCCTCGAGCGCCTGGCGCAGCGGCTCGCGCGCGGCCACACGCTGCCGGGCGCGGCGTCGCGCGGCGCAGAGGTCGCAGAGCTCGCGGGCGTGCTCCAGCCTTGCGGGGGAGCCGGCGAGCGTCTCGACGGCTCGCTCGAGCAGCTCGATGCCTTCCGGCCCGCCGGCGAGCAGGCCCTGGGAGCGCAGCGCGACGCCCACGCAGCGGGGCAGCCCGATCGCGCGCGCGATCTCGAGCTCCTCGGTGACGAGCCGCTGCGCCGCCTGCCGGTCGCCGAGCGCGTGGTTGACGAGCGCGGCCTCCGAGCGCCACGGCCCGAGACCGGGACTGGTCGCCCGCCCGGCCCGCATCTGCTCGTCGCAGGCGCCGAGGTCCGCCAGCGCCTCGGCAAGACGGCCCTGCGCCCGGCGCAGCCGGCCCCGCCGCAGCAGCAGCATGTTCGACGGGAACGCGCAGGCAAGCGCGCCGTCGAGCCCGGCCGCGGCCAGCACGGCGTCGGCTTCTTCCAGGGCTCCGCGGTCGATCAAGGGCTCGAGCAGGAACGCGACCGCGTAGGGCAGCAGCGCGACGGCGTGCTGGCCGGCGAGCTCCAGCGCCTCGCGCGCGTCGGCCTCGGCCTCGCGCAGCCGCCCCTCCAGGTACAGGCCGAACGGGCGAACCGCGCGCACGCTCACGTAGGCGCGCACCGACCCGGCCGCGCGGGCCTGCGCCAGCACCCTTTCAAACACCCGCTCGGCCTCAGCGAAGCGATCGACCGTCATCAGCGCGCAGACCACGGGAACGAACGCCGTCGAGCTCAGGCCAAGCTCAGGCGCGAGCCCGTCGCCGCCGAGCGCGCGGATCGCAAGCGCCGCCACGTCGGCAGCGGGCGCGTCACGCAGGCACGCGTCGCCCGCGGCAACGGCCGCGATCGCACGAGCGCCCGGCGAATCCAGCGGGGCGTCGCGGCGGGCGGCGCCGCTGACCAGCGCCTGCACGCGGGGATCGGCCGGACGGTTGCTCATCCGTGCCGCGGTATTGCGCTCGGCGGCGACCGCCAGCAGCAGGTCGCGGTCCCCGGCGGTCTGGCCGGCGAGTGCATCCAGCTCCGCGAACGCGGCCGCCATCACCTGCTCGCCCGCGTCCATCTGGCCGGCCAGCATCAGCAGGTTCCCCAGCGGCACGGCGGCGCGCGCCCGCTCGCACGGATCGCGGCTCTCCGCCAGCGCCCTGGTCAGCGTGCCGATCGCCGCGCGGTCGTCCGTCTGGGCCTGCGCGGCGGCTAGATCGAGCAGCATCGGCACCCGCTCGTCCCGGGGCGGCGGCTCGGCCAGCGCCCGCGCCAGGTAGCTGGCCGCCGTCTCCGGCGCGCCCTGCGCGACGGCCTCCGCGGCC
>DASYXX010000130.1:0-3997 GCA_035934395.1 Streptosporangiaceae bacterium | reverse complement strand
GACGTGAGGGCGCGTCCCGTGGTGACCTCGAGCGGCAGCCCGTCCAGCGCGGCCAGCACCTTCTCCTGGGTCCTGGGCAGCTCGAACCCGATCTCGGGCTCCCGGTGGATGGCGCGGCGCAGCTCGGTCAGCTCACCCGAGATCGCCGCGGCGTCGTCATGGACCTCGGCTACCACCCGAGCCCCCTTCCTGCGCGGCGACCTGGTGCGCCGCGTGCCGTTACAGGGTCGCATGCCGGCCGCGCGTTCGCGATCCTGATCCGCCCGGCGTGAGCGAGCCGGAGGGGCGCCAGTGAAGGGGGAAGGGGAGGCGGGCGGGGTCCCAGGAGGCGAGCGGAGACACAGTGTCAGCGGAGATCGTGCGCGTCCTGGAGGCGGAGCGCGCGGTGCTGGGGTCCGTGCCCCCGCAGCGGCCGTAGCCGGATGAGCGCGACGTCCCCGGCGGCATGCGATGTACGGACATGCCGGGATCCGGGCGGGCGTGGCGGGGAGCGTCGGCGATCGCAGGCCGCTAACTTAGACTATGCGGACACCGCGGTGCGCGGTGCCCGCCCGGGCTGATTGCCGAGGTCAGGAAGAATACGTGAACGCCGTCGGCTGGGACGTGATCATTGTCCTGGTCATAGTGCTCATCGGCGGGTTCTTCGCGGCCGCCGAGATGGCGCTGGTGTCCCTCAGGGACGGCCAGGTGCGGACGCTCACGAAGCGGGGCCGGCGCGGCCAGCGGGCGGCCAGGCTCGCGCAGAACCCCAACCGGTTCCTGTCCGCCGTCCAGATCGGTGTCACGCTGGCCACCCTGCTGTCCGGCGCGTTCGGCGCGGCCACCCTGGCCAGCAAGCTCAAGTCCGAGTTCGTGCACGACATGTCGAGCGGGCTCGCCTCCGCCCTCTCGATCGCGATCGTCACGCTGGCGATCTCGTTCCTCACCCTGGTCTTCGGCGAGCTCGCGCCCAAGCGGATCGCGCTGCAGCGTAACGAGCGGGTCTCACTGTTCGCCGCGCCGATCCTGGACCGGCTCGCGTCAGTGGCGACGCCCCTGGTCTGGCTGCTGTCGAAGGTGGTGAACTTCGTGGTCGCGGTGCTCGGCGGCGACCCGAACGTCGGCCGCGGGGTCATGACCGAGCAGGAGCTCCGCGACGTCGTGACCGGGTACCAGGCGCTGAGCGCCGACCAGCGGCATATCGTGGGCGAGGTGTTCGACGCGGGGAGACGGCAGGTCCGCGAGGTGCTGGTGCCGAGGACCGAGGTGGAGTTCCTGCCCGCCACCATGCCGATATCCGAGGCGGCGGAGATCGTCCGGGCGGCGTCGCACACCCGGTTCCCGGTCTACCAAGAGTCCTACGACGACGTGATCGGCTTCGTGCACGCCAGGGACCTGTTCGCCCCCGGCGCCGAGCGCGCCTCGCTGCGGGTGGGAGAGGTGTGCAGGCCGGTGAAATTCCTGCCGACCAGCAAGACCGTGCTGTCCGCGCTGTCGGAGATGCGGCGGGAGAACGCGCACCTGGCCATCGTGATGGACGAATACGGTGGCACCGCCGGCATCGTCACCCTCGAGGACCTGGTCGAGGAGCTGATCGGCGAGATACGGGACGAGTACGACGTCGACCAGGCCCAGTCCCGGCAGCTGCGCAGCGGCGAGCTCGAGGTCGACGGGCTGCTGAACCTGGACGAGTTCGCCGAGCAGACCGGGGTCGAGCTGCCCGAGGGCCCGTACGAGACCGTGGCGGGCTACCTGCTGGCCGCGCTCGGCCACCTGCCGGGCGAGGGGGAGTCTGTGGAGGTCTCCGGCCGCAAGCTGGCCGTGACCCAGCTGGACGGACGCCGTATCGCCCGGGTGCGGGTGGGCCAGGCGGCCAGCGTCGCCGCGGACAGGCGGCAAGAGCCAGGCCAGGAGCCCGACTAGACTCGCTCATCCTGGAAGACTCCAGAAAGGCAGCTCAGTGCGGTCACCTGCGGGGGATGGCGACAGCATCGTGGACGAGGCGCCCGACACCGTCCTCGTGGTCGATTTCGGGGCCCAGTACGCGCAGCTGATCGCGCGCCGGGTCCGCGAATGCCACGTGTACTCCGAGATCGTCCCGCACACGATGCGCACCGCCGAGATGCTGGCCCGGCGCCCCAAGGCCATCATCCTGTCCGGCGGGCCCGCGTCGGTGTACACCCCGGGAGCCCCGCCCGCCCCGGACGGGCTGTTCGAGGCCGGAGTCCCCATCCTCGGGATCTGCTACGGCTTCCAGCTGATGATCTCCAGCCTCGGCGGCACGGTGCGGCGCACCGGCCGCGGCGAGTACGGCGCGACCGCTCTCGACGTGCCCGGCCCCGGCGCCTCCCCGGCCCGCGGCACCCTCCTCGGCGGCCTGCCCGGCCGCCTCCAGGTATGGATGTCGCACGGCGACACCTGCGCCGTCCCGCCGCCCGGCTTCACGATCACGGCGACGACGGCCGCCACGCCGGTCGCCGCGGCCGAGCACGAGGCCAGGCGGCTCTACGGCATGCAGTTCCATCCCGAGGTGCTGCACACCGCGCACGGCCTGGAGATCCTGCGCCGGTTCCTGGCGGCGGCAGGCTGCCGCCCCACGTGGACCATGCGCGGCGTGATCGAGGAGCAGACCGAGCGGATCGCCGCGCAGGTCGGCGACGGCCGCGCGATCTGCGGGCTGTCCGGCGGCGTGGACTCCGCGGTGGCCGCCGCCCTGGTCCAGCGGGCCATCGGCCCGCGGCTGAGCTGCGTGTTCGTTGACCACGGGCTGCTGCGCACGGGCGAGGCCGAGCAGGTGGAGCGGGACTTCGTCGCCGCCACCGGGGTAGACCTGACCGTGGTGGACGCGGCGGCCGAGTTCCTGACCGCGCTGGCCGGGGTCACCGACCCCGAGGAGAAGCGGAAGATCATCGGACGCGAGTTCATCCGCGCGTTCGAGCACGCCGCCCGGCAGATAAAAGGAGCGTCGTCCGGCCGAGGCCAGGCAGACTCGCTGCACGCACCGACGTTCCTGGTCCAGGGAACGCTCTATCCCGACGTGGTCGAGTCTGGCGGCGGCACCGCCACCGCGAACATCAAATCCCACCACAACGTCGGCGGGCTCCCGGATGACCTGGCGTTCGAGCTGGTGGAGCCGTTGCGCGCGCTGTTCAAGGACGAGGTGCGCGAGGTGGGCCGGCAGCTCGGCCTGCCGCCGCGGATCGTGTGGCGGCAGCCGTTCCCCGGCCCTGGCCTGGCCATCAGGATCGTCGGCGAGGTCACCAGCGAGCGCCTCCGGATCGTCAGGGAAGCCGACGCGATCGCCCGGGCCGAGCTTTCCGCGGCCGGCCTGGACCGCGAGATCTGGCAGTGCCCCGTGGTGCTGCTCGCTGACGTCCGCTCGGTCGGCGTCCAGGGCGATGGCCGCAGTTACGGCTATCCAGTCGTGCTCCGCCCGGTGACCAGCGAGGACGCGATGACCGCCGACTGGGCCCGGCTGCCAGACTCGGTCCTGTCCGCGATCTCGACCCGGATCACCAACGAGGTGCCGGAGATCAACCGCGTCGTGCTGGACGTGACCAGCAAGCCCCCCGCCACGATCGAGTGGGAGTAGGCAAAGACGAGGGCTTATAACGTAACGCCCTCAGCCTGGCCCGCCCCCGCGCCTGGCCGCCCGCGATTTGTCTGTGTCACGGTGGCAGCCATGTCGGCCAGGAGGCACCATGGCTGACCCGCGGCTGGCGGACGCGCTGAGCATCCTGGCCGCCCTGACCCTGCCCGGCTGCTGCGCCGAGGCAATGTGACCGCGCAGCCTCCCGGCCGCCTGGTGTCGGGCGAGGGCCTGGCGCTGATGCCCGCGGCCTGGCTGCGGCTCGCTCGGCTGGCCCGGCTCTTGTCATGGCTCACCCTGGCCTGGATGGGCGTCGAGGGCGGGGTGGCGATCGGCGCGGCGATCATCGCCGGGTCGACGGCCCTGCTCGGCTTCGGGCTGGACAGCGGCATCGAGGCCATTGCCAGCGTCATCGTCATCTGGCGGTTC